>NZ_JBFBGW010000010.1:0-138624 GCF_040684895.1 Paenarthrobacter sp. NPDC089322 | reverse complement strand
AACGCCCGGTCCCATTCCGAACCCGGAAGCTAAGACCCACAGCGCCGATGGTACTGCACCCGGGAGGGTGTGGGAGAGTAGGACACCGCCGGACAACCATTCAGGTCGAGACCCCCCAACCCACGTTGGGGGGTCTCCCACATTAACCAACAAAACACCCAGGCGCGGACTGCCTGTGAAACTGGCCACGAGAGCCTCCGCGGGGGCTTCTGGGGTTCGATCGCACGGGTGGGGTCCAATAGAATTGCAGAAGACATACGAGTCGGTAGCTACTTGCTATCGGCGGCGTGACAACGAAATACGGGTTATGAGCGACTACGCACGCGCCAGTGGTCGGCTCGCAACAGGAGGAATCCACCATGGCTGAGCACAACGGCGGCAATCGCGGAGGTAACCGCGGGAACTTTGGCGGGAACCGTGGCGACCGCGGTTCCTTCCGGGCTAACAACAACTCCGGCGGCGATCCGCGGGGATTCCGTTCCAGGGACAACCGCGACGGAGCCGGCCAAGGCCGCTCCTTTGGTGACCGTGATCGTAAGGCCTACGGTGATGATCGCCCGGCCCGCGACGGCGAGCGTCGCCCTTACGGCGACCGTGATCGCAAGCCCTTTGGTGACCGCGCTGACCGTGGTCCTCGTCGCGATGGCGATGAGCGTCGCTCCTTTGGGGACCGTGATCGTAAGCCTTTTGGTGATCGCCCGGCCCGTGAGGGCGAGCGCCGCCCTTACGGCGACCGTGATCGTAAGCCTTTTGGTGATCGCCCCGCCCGTGATGGCGACCGTGGTCCGCGTCGCGACGGTGGTGATCGTAGGCCTTTTAGTGAACGTGATCGTAAGCCGTTTGGCGATCGCCCGGCCCGTGATGGTGACCGCAGGGGTTTTGGTGACCGTCCGGCCCGTGATGGCGATCGTAAGCCTTTTGGTGAGCGGGATCGTAAGCCTTTCGGTGATCGTCCTGAGCGTGGTCCGCGTAACTTTGATGGTCCTCGTCGTGAGGGTGGGGACCGTAAGCCCTTTGGTGACCGTGATCGTAAGCCGTATGGTGATCGCCCGGCCCGCGACGGTGACCGCAGGAGCTTTGGTGATCGCGACGGACGCGGCGGCGGAGAACGCCGTTCCTTTGGTGGCGAACGCCCCAACTTCCGCGAGGATCGTCCGGCGCGCGTTCCGAACGCCAAGGATATCCGCAGTGCCAACCGGCCGGACCGCGAGCGTTCCCCGGAGATCGACGAGGACGTTACAGGCCGTGAGCTCGATCGTGCCACGGCGCATCAGATCAACACCTTGGAGGACCAGAACGCAGGTTGGGTTGCCAAGCACCTTGTGATGGCTGGCAGGTTGATCGATGTTGAGCCGGAGCTGGCATTCCAGCACGCCCTTGCCGCCAGCCGCCGCGGTGGCCGTCTATCCGCTGTCCGTGAGGCTGTTGGACTCACGGCGTACGCTGCGGGCCACTACGGTGAAGCCCTCCGCGAATTCCGTACGTACCGGAGGATCAGCGGTTCCAATGTGCACCTACCCGTCATGGCTGACTGTGAGCGTGGACTTGGCCGTCCGGACCGTGCACTGGACGTGGTACGTTCTCCCGAGGCGCAGGACCTGGACGCTCCCGGCAAGGTGGAGCTGGCCATTGTTGCCTCAGGTGCGCGAGCGGACCTCAACCAATTGGACGCTGCGGTGGCAGAACTCGAAATTCCGCAGCTCGACATCAACCGTGCGTTTTCCTACAGCCCCCGCTTGTTCCGCGCCTATGCCGAAGCGCTGACCGCTGCGGGCCGGGCGGACGAAGCAGCCAGGTGGGAGCGCCAGGCGGTTGTTGCAGAGAACGCGCTGGGTGTCGGCGAGTTTGCTGAGCCCGAAATCCTCGACCTCGGGTGGGACGAGGAGGAGGAAGCAGCCGCTCGCAAGCCGCGGGTCCAAGCCCAAGCCGAGGACGCCGACGTCGTGAAGCCTGAAAGCGAAACGGTGATCGCGGAAGCCGCGGCCGCTGACGCTGCCCACGACGACGTTGATATCGATGACGCTGAATCTGACTACTTCGAGTCGGATGACCCTGAATCGGATATCGATTCCGCCGAGGCGGATGACGCGGATGAGGCTGATGATAGCGAGACCGGTTCCGCCGGGGATGAAAGCAGCGACTCCCGGAATGGCTGATGCGCTGATCTCGTCTTTTGACGCCGTCCTTTCGGATCTCGACGGGGTGGTCTACGCCGGTCCTCACGCCATCCCCGGTGCGGTGGAATCGTTGCAGCGGCTCGACACTGTAGGCGTGGGACTCGGCTATGTGACCAACAACGCCTCACGCACACCTGCCCAGGTTGCAGCGCATTTGCGGGAGTTGGGCGCACCGGCCGAGGACCATCAGGTGGTGAGCTCTTCGCAGGCGGCGGGGGAGCTCTTGGCATCCATGCTGCCGGCAGGGTCGCATGTTCTCATCACGGGAAGTGCTGCATTGGCCCACGAGATCGAACTTGTGGGACTCAAACCCGTGCACAGCGCAGCGGAGTCCCCGGTCGCCGTCGTCCAGGGGTTCAACCCGGAGATTGGCTGGAAAGACCTTGCCGAGGCGTCATACGTCATCGCCGGGGGTGCCATGTGGTTTGCCACAAACACGGACATGTCCATTCCGCAGGCACGTGGGATGGCGCCGGGTAATGGAACTCTTGTTGCGGCGGTGGCAGCGGCCACGGGGAAGGCACCTTTGGTGGCCGGTAAACCGGAAGCACCCCTCTTCCACGCGGCTGCCAAGCGGCTCGAATCGCGTCGCCCCTTGGTGGTGGGCGACCGTTTGGACACCGACATCCTGGGTGGCAACCGGGCGGGATTCTCGACGGCGGCCGTGCTCACCGGCGTGGATACCTTGGAAACGATCCTTGCCGCTCGGACGGACGAGCGTCCCGATTACGTGCTGGCAGACTTGGGGGACCTTTACGCTCCCTACCCTGAGGTTGTCGGCGACGACGGCACTTTCCGTTGCGGGGCCGCATCGGCAGTAGCCGATGGCGACACCGTGATGGTGATCGGCTCGGAGGACGACCTGGACGCGTGGCGCGCAGCCTGTGCGGCCTGGTGGACTGCGCATCCTGAGTCGCCGGTAGCGCGGGGTCCGCAGCTGGACTGGCGGACTCACTAGACTGGTGCGATGACCGAGCCCAACACTGCCGCCGATGCGAACGTCGACACTGCCGCCGAAGGGCCCGATATCGAGTGGCCGGAAGCTGCCGGCTCCACCGGCGACGCGTCCGTCGACAGCGTATTAGGAGTCTTGGAAACAGTTCGCACCACCCCGGTGGCTGAACACGCCGAGTTGTACACGGCTATCCATGATTCCCTGATGGAAGCCCTGGATGCTGAGCCGGGCCTGCCGCCCGCCGCGAATCCCGCATCCCGCCCGGAAGGCACTAACTGATTAATGGCACGACTTGATCAGGAGCTCGTCAGCCGCGGGTTGGCGAGGTCCCGGACGCACGCCGCCAAGCTGATCAGCGACGGCAAGGTCAGCTTGGGCGGCGTCGTCCTTTCCAAGGCGGCGTTGCACGTGGACCCGGATGCCGAGTTGCGTGTTGCCTCCCACCTTGAAGATCTTTACGTGAGCCGTGCCGGGCATAAGTTGGCGGGCGCGCTCGAGGCGTTCCCCGGCGTCGTGGTTGCCGGTAAGCGGTGTCTCGACGCCGGTGCCTCCACGGGCGGCTTTACGGACGTGTTGCTTCGCGAAGGTGCCGCGCGCGTCGTGGCGGTGGACGTTGGGCACGGCCAGTTGGTGCCGGTCCTCCGCGAGGACCCCAGGGTGGACGTCCATGAGGGCCTCAATGTGCGCTACATGGCTCCGGAACAGATTGGCGGCCCTGCGGCGCTGACGGTCGCGGACTTGTCCTTTATCTCCTTGACGCTGGTCGTGGGGCCGCTCGCTGGTTGTACCGAGCCAGGCGGGGACCTCATGTTGATGGTGAAGCCGCAGTTTGAGGTAGGCAAGGAACGGCTGAGCCGCACCGGCGTCGTAACGTCCGAACATGAACGACGCCGGGCGGTCGCCCAGGTGGCGCGCGCTGCGGTGGATGCAGGGCTGGAGCTGAAGGGCCTGGCGGCCAGTCCGCTACCTGGCCAGGACGGAAATGTTGAGTACTTCCTGTGGATGAAACGCACGATGTCGGAAGTGTTGCCTAAGATCGAAGAGCGGGACGAGGACGTTGCTGCGTTGTTGAAGAATCTCTGGCCGAACGACTGGAAAGCGGAAACCCGATGAGCAGGCATGTACTTGTCCTTGCCCACACAGGGCGGGAGGAATCGCTGCGCGCAGCGTGGGATGCCTGTACGCAACTGCACTCGTCCGGCCTGGTGCCCGTCCTCCAGAAATCGGAATTGGCGGATGTCGAGCGCTTCTTCGGTGCCGTGGACACACCCATCGAGATCCTCCATGACCATGTCAGCTTGGAGGACGTTGAGCTGGTCATGGTCCTGGGCGGTGATGGAACCATCCTGCGTGCCGCCGAACTCGTCCGCGAAGTGGACGTGCCCCTGCTGGGCGTGAATCTGGGCCATGTCGGCTTCCTTGCCGAAAGCGAACGCGCCGACCTTGCCCAGACGGTGGAGTGGATTGCGAGCCGCCAGTACACGGTGGAAGAGCGCATGACCATCGACGTCCAGGTGTGGATCAAAGGGCAGAAGATCTGGCACACGTGGGCGCTTAATGAGGCGGCCATCGAGAAAGCCAACCGCGAACGGATGCTGGAAGTCGTCACTGAAGTCGACGAACGTCCGCTGACGTCGTTTGGCTGTGACGGCGTGGTCCTGGCCACCCCCACCGGATCCACTGCCTACGCGTTCTCGTCCGGCGGGCCTGTGGTGTGGCCCGAGGTTGAAGCCTTGGTCATTGTGCCCATCAGTGCCCATGCGCTTTTCACCAAGCCCTTGGTGGTGTCGCCGCGTTCCAAGCTGGCTGTCGAAATCATGAACCGGACCGACGCTTTGGGTGTCTTGTGGTGCGATGGCAGGCGCTCCGTGGACCTGCCCCCGGGCGCCCGTGTGGAGGTGACGCGTTCGGCCACTCCGGTGCGCCTCGCCCGTACCCACATGACTCCGTTCTCCGCCCGCTTGGTTCGCAAGTTCCAGCTGCCCATCCACGGATGGCGCGGCCCTGCACCACGGAAGGGTGAAGTCCACACAGGGCCCATTCCCGTGATCCGTACATTGTCACCGGCTCCTTTGCCGAGTCCCCGGGAGACCGGGAACCTCCGGAACCCGGGGAGCGGTGAGCCAACCGATCCCACGAATGCGAAGTGAAGCATGCTCGAAGAACTCCGAATCCGTGATCTGGGCGTCATCACCGACGCCGCCCTGCCCCTGGGACCCGGCCTTAGCGTGGTGACCGGTGAAACCGGTGCCGGCAAGACCATGGTGGTGACCGCCGTTGGGCTTCTCCTGGGTGCTCGTTCGGACGCCGGTGCTGTGCGCAGCGGTGCCAAGTCCGCTTCCGCTGAAGCCGTTCTGAAGCTGGATCCCGGCCACGGCGCTGTGGAGCGTACCAAAGAGGCAGGTGGTGAAGCCGAGGAGTTTGACGGCGTTGCTGAGCTCCTGCTGGCCCGCACCGTCGGCGCCGATGGACGCAGCCGTGCTTACGTTGGAGGCCGGGCGGCGCCTGTGGGTGTTTTGGCTGAACTCGGCGAAAGCCTCGTGGTGGTGCACGGCCAGTCGGACCAGATCCGCTTGAAGGGTGCCGCCGCGCAGCGGCACGCGCTGGACCGGTTCGCGGGCGCACCCTTGGCGAAGGCCTTGGGGGAGTACCAGGACTTGTACAACCATTGGAAGTCCATCCAGTCGGAACTCGAAACCTTGCGCAGCGAAGCACGGGAGCGGCTGCGTGAAGCCGAATCCCTGGACGCCGCCCTCGCCGAAATAGATGAGATTGATCCGCAGCCGGGCGAAGACGAAAGCCTCAAGGCCGAGGCGGTCAAGCTGGCCAATGTCGAGGAACTTCGCCTTGCCGCTGCTTCGGCGCACGAGTCCCTCATTGCCGAGGAATTCAGTGAGTCCGGCGACGCGACTTCCCTGGTGGACGCTGCCAAGCGAACCCTGGAGCACGTGGCCGATCACGATGAGGCCCTGGGCGCGGCCGCATCGCGGCTCGCGGAGGTTGGATTCCTCCTCAACGACATCGCCGCCGAACTTTCCAGCTATCAGGCCGCCTTGGATACAGAAGGCCCGGAGCGGCTTTCCGAGATCGAGGAACGCCGCGCCGCGCTGGCGAAACTGATCCGAAAATACGCCCCCAGCATCGATGAAGTTCTGGAGTGGGCGGCCACTGCCCGGACGCGCCTGGACGAGTTGCAGGACGACTCCAGCCGCATCGAGTCCTTGGACGCGGAGGTCGCGTCCGCCGAGGCTTCCCTTGCCAAGCAGGCTGCGGCGATCCATAAGGCCCGCACCAAAGCCGCCAAGGACCTGTCCTCCCGGGTCAGCGCCGAACTCAAGGCCTTGGCCATGGCGGATGCAACGCTTGTCATCGAGGTGCAGGACACAGGAGCGTTGGGACCGTGGGGCACCGACGAGATCGCCTTCCTGTTGCAGCCGCATTCAGGTGCGCCGGCACGGCCGTTGGGCAAAGGTGCGTCCGGTGGTGAGCTCTCCAGGGTCATGCTGGCCATCGAGGTCGTATTGGCCGCCGTCGACCCCGTCCCCACGTTTGTCTTCGACGAAGTGGACGCAGGCGTTGGTGGACGTGCCGCCGTCGAAATCGGACGCAGGTTGGCCATGCTGGCCCGCCATGTCCAGGTCCTTGTGGTTACCCACTTGCCGCAGGTTGCCGCCTTCGCTGACCAGCACATCCGCGTCACCAAGACTTCGGTGAGGGGCAGCGACGGCAAAACGTCCACCGGCTTCACGTCCAGTGATGTGCAGCTCCTGTCCGAGGACGAGCGGGTCAAAGAACTCGCACGGATGCTCGCTGGACAGGAAGACTCTGAATCCGCCCAGGCGCATGCCCAGGAACTGCTGGACGACGCCAAGCTGCTGCCCCAACGGGCATAGGGCGTGCTGCCTCAGCTCGGACGGGGGACTGCGACCACAATCACACGCGGGCATGCGAACCCGCGTTGCTCTTGATTGCAGGGGCCGTCGTGGGCAACCATTGACCATTTGGGGAATCCGGACCGGACGCTTGGAAGGCGTAATTGATGATAAGCTCGAATTCCGTGGTGCAGCGATCAAATTCCCGTGTAAATTCCCGGTTCCCGGGCTCGTCCAAGACGACCAAACACATCTTCGTCACCGGCGGTGTGGCGTCCTCGCTCGGTAAGGGTCTGACGGCGTCCAGCCTCGGCCACCTCTTGCGGGCACGCGGTTTGTCTGTAACTATGCAGAAGCTCGATCCCTATCTGAACGTGGATCCGGGCACGATGAATCCCTTCCAGCACGGCGAAGTTTTCGTGACTGATGACGGCGCCGAAACGGACCTCGACATTGGACACTACGAGCGCTTCCTCGACGAGAACCTCGAAGGCTCGGCCAACGTCACGACGGGCCAGATCTACTCCACGGTCATCGCCAAGGAACGCCGGGGCGAGTACCTGGGGGACACCGTCCAGGTCATCCCGCACATCACGGATGAGATCAAGCGCCGTATGCGTCTGCCCGCCGAGGGCAAGAACGCTCCGGATGTGATCATCACCGAGATCGGCGGCACCGTCGGCGACATCGAATCGCAGCCCTTCCTCGAATCCGCACGCCAGGTCCGCCAGGACATCGGCCGGACCAACGTCTTCTTCCTGCACGTATCCCTGGTTCCGTACATTGGTCCGTCCCAGGAACTGAAGACCAAGCCGACGCAGCACTCGGTCGCAGCCCTGCGTTCCATCGGTATTCAGCCCGAGGCAATCGTGATCCGTTCGGACCGCGAGGTGCCCGAGGCCATGCGCGAGAAGATCGGCCGCATGTGCGATGTCGACATCGACGCTGTGGTCAACGCTGCAGATGCTCCCAGCATCTACGACATCCCGAAGACCCTGCACTCCCAGGGCTTGGACTCCTACATCGTCCGTGCGCTGGACCTGCCGTTCAAGGACGTGGATTGGAGCAAGTGGGACAAACTGCTTGAAGCCGTCCACAACCCGAAGCATGAGGTCGAGGTTGCCTTGGTAGGCAAGTACATCGACCTTCCCGATGCCTACCTTTCGGTGACTGAAGCTCTTCGCGCTGGCGGCTTCGCCAACGAGGCCAAGGTTAGGATCCGTTGGGTTCCGTCGGACGAATGCGAAACCCTGGCCGGTGCCACCAAGTCGCTGGCCGGCGTGGATGCCATCTGCGTACCAGGCGGGTTTGGTATCCGTGGCCTCGAAGGCAAACTGGGTGCGTTGAAGTTTGCCCGTGAAAGCAGGCTCCCCGTGCTGGGTCTCTGCCTTGGCCTGCAGTGCATGGTGATCGAGTACGCCCGCAACGTTGTCGGTCTGGAAGGTGCCTCGTCCAGCGAGTTCGAGCCCGATTCCAAGTACCCCGTCATTGCCACCATGGAAGAGCAGCTGGACATCGTGGAAGGCAAGGGAGACCTTGGCGGCACCATGCGCCTTGGCCTGTACGAAGCCAAGCTGGACGAAGGTTCGGTTGTGGCGGAAACCTACGGAACCACTTCCGTGAGCGAACGCCACCGCCACCGTTACGAGGTGAACAACAAGTACCGCGACCAGATCGCGGCCGAAGGCCTGGTCTTCTCCGGTACCTCTCCCGACGGCAAGCTGGTTGAATACGTGGAGCTTCCCCGCGAGGTCCATCCGTATTACGTCGCGACGCAGGCGCACCCGGAGCTCAGCTCCCGTCCCACGCGCCCGCACCCGTTGTTCGCGGGTCTCGTCAAGGCAGCTTTGGAGCGTCGCGAAGGCAGCGCCGTGGACACCGATACCGGTGCCCGCGCTGTGGCGGCCAAGTAAACGCAACCACTAGAGAAAGACGGCGCGATGCCCGGTATTCCTGAAACTTCCAGCACGTCAAGGCAGGTTTCGGATACACCGAGCCCGCGCCGTCTTTTGTCGTCCAGCAAGGTTTATGAAGGACGCATTTGGGACGTGGTCAGCGACGCTTTCCAGCTGAGCGAGGACACGGACACCCTGGTCCGCGACTACATCGACCACCCCGGCGCAGTTGCGGTCCTCCCCATGAACGAGGACGGCGATATCCTGCTGCTCAAGCAGTACCGGCATCCCGTGGGTATGGACCTCTGGGAGATCCCGGCAGGCCTCCTGGACGTGGAGGGTGAGGCTTTTGTGGCCGGTGCTGCCCGCGAACTGGCCGAAGAGGCAGATCTGACGGCAGCCACCTGGAACGTCCTGGTCGACTTCTTCAACTCGCCCGGCTCTTCCAGCGAAGCTGTCCGCATCTACCTGGCACGCGACTTGGGCGACGTTGCCGAGGCCGACCGGCATGTCCGGACGGACGAGGAAGCGGAGATCGAGTTCCACTGGGTTCCGCTGGAGGATGCTGTACGGGCCGTGCTTGAAGGCCGCCTGCACAACCCCTCTGCCGTGCTGGGCATCCTGGCCGCGGCCGCGGCGAAGGCAGATGGCTTCGCAAGCCTCCGTCCTGCGGACGCCCCGTGGCCGGCCCATCCCAGCCAGCGCTGAGCATGCCCGAAACCGCTACCCGCACTGCCAACGGCATTGATCGAGGTGTGACCGACTACCTTCAGCATGTTGGTGTGGAACGCGGTTTGGCTGCCAATACCCTTGCGGCCTATCGCAGGGACCTTGCGCGGTATGCGAATTTCCTGGCCACCCAAGGCCTGGATAGGCCCACTGACATCACACGGCACCACGTCACCGCTTTCGTGCGGGCACTCGCGGACGGCTCCGATGGCGCGGCCGCCTTGGGAGTACGTTCCGCTGCCCGCACCGTGGTTGCCGTCAGGGGACTTCACAAGTTCTGGGCTTTGGAGGGAACCACGACGACGGACCCCGCCAGCGATGTCCACCCGCCGATGCCCGGCAAGCGGCTTCCGAAAGCCATCAGCGTCGGGGAGGTGACGCGCATCCTCGAAGCTGCCGGGGCCGACACTGCCACCGGCCTCCGGGATCGGGCACTCCTGGAGTTCTTGTATTCAACGGGTGCCCGTATCAGCGAGGCCGTGGGCCTCGACGTCGATGATGTATCCCTTGAAGACACAGGGGACGGCCCTGCCATCGTACGGCTGTTCGGTAAAGGCTCGAAGGAGCGTCTGGTGCCCTTGGGCTCTTACGGCGCACGCGCTGTTGGAGCGTACGTCGTCCGGGGGCGGCCTCTGCTCGCGTCGAAGGGCAAAGGGACGCCGGCGTTGTTCCTCAATGCCCGGGGCGGCAGGATCAGCAGGCAAAGTGCTTGGACCATCCTGAAAACGGCCGCGGAGAAGGCAAACATCACCAAAGACGTCTCACCGCATACTCTGCGCCACTCCTTCGCTACACACCTTCTTGAAGGTGGCGCGGATGTCCGGGTAGTCCAGGAATTGTTGGGACACGCCTCGGTGACCACTACACAGGTGTACACGTTGGTCACGGCGGATACGCTGCGGGAAGTCTATGCTGCCGCGCATCCCCGCGCCCTTGGCTAAGGCTTTATTCGAGGAAGCTGAAGGTCAATTCCACGGCGTCGATGAACACGGCCAGGAGCGAAGTGCCCAAACCCGCCACCAGCAGCAGCCCCGGATGGGCCAGCCCCACGACGACGCGTTTCAATCGTGGCCTGCCTTTGAGGAACTTCTTGGGAACCCGCGTTGTCAGGGGAAATTGCCGCCAGCCGCGGAGCCGCCGCAGGAACCAAGCGCAGCGCACGATGAAGGCCATCCACAGGACGGACAACACCAACGGGACTGAGGCCAGCATGAGGTTGAACCCGAGGGCCGTGACTTCCTTCTCCGAGTCGCCAATTACGGACTGGACCGTGGTGGAAATGGATGCGCTCATCACCACGGAAACCGCCCAGACCATGAACGCGGCCACGAGCGCCAGGAACCGGACGAAAAAGTGGCCCAGAACGGTGGAGTCCACCGCCCTCAAGTGGCTTCTTGGCGTAGCATTCAGCACCACCAAGGTAGAAATCAGGGTGGGTATCGCGGCCACCAACACCAACAGGTACCAGGTCCACCCGGCCAGGTCCACCACCTCGTCAAGGACGATCAGGCCTGCCCACACCACCGTCCAAGCCCAGCCCGCATACAGCGGATGCGCTACCAACCAGCCCGGAAGCCACGCGTCTCGTTCCGGTGCTGCCCCGGCTTCACCCCCACCTTCGCTCATGGGCTCACTGTAGCAATGGCCGCAGCAGCGGGGGACATCGGGTTAAGGTAGGCAGCATGACAGCAGCCCATGTGACTTTGTGCTTCCTCCTCCGCGACGGCGCGGACGGCGAACACGTCCTTCTCGGCACCAAGAAGACCGGCTTTGGCCTGGGCAAGGTGGTGGGCGTCGGCGGGCATGTCGAACCGGGGGAGACCGCACTTGAGGCGGCGTGCCGCGAGGTCATGGAGGAAATCAATGTGGTGGTCGAGTCCGGGGACCTTATTCCTGCCGGGACCGTGGATTTCGTCTTTCCGGCAAGGCCTGAGTGGAACATGGCAACAACCGTTTTCCTGACGCGGACGTGGCAGGGGGAGCCGTCTGAAAGCGACGAGATTGCCCCGGAGTGGTTTCCTGTGGCCAAGCTCCCGGTGGAGCGTATGTGGGCCGACGCCGAGCATTGGCTGCCGGCGATGATTTCCGGACAGCGAATCGCCGTACGGGTGGCCTTGGCGTCCGACAACCAGAACGTCGCGGATGTCCGGACGGTGGACTGGGTGGAGTCGGATTAGCTTTTACTGCAGAGCGAACGACGGCGGCCGGTCGCCTTTCGGTGACCGGCCGCCGTGGTTCTTGTTGCTGTCCGTATTTTTGTGTCCGCAGCCGCGCTAGGGCACGTGACGTTCTTCCGGTCCGTTGTAGGCGCTGAGCGGCCGGATGAGGGAGTTCGAGGCCAGTTGTTCCATGATGTGGGCTGTCCAGCCGGTGATGCGGCTGGCCACGAACAACGGGGTGAACGTTTGGGTGTCGAAGCCCATGAGGTGGTAGGTCGGCCCGGCGGGGTAGTCGAGGTTTGGCTTGATGGCCTTGGCCTCGTCCATGGCCTGTTCCAGCCCGTTGTAGAGGCCCAGGAGTTCGGGACGGCCGTAGTGGGCGATCATCTTGTCCAGGGCTGCCTTCATGGTGGGCACGCGGGAGTCGCCGTGCTTGTAGACGCGGTGGCCGAAGCCCATGACCTTCTTCTTGCGTGCGAGGGCGTCGTCCATCCAGGCGCGCGCCCGGGTGGCGGCCTCTTCCAGGGATTCTTCGCTGCGGATGCCGATTTCGTCGAAGGTGTGCATGACGGCCTCGTTGGCGCCGCCGTGGAGGGGGCCTTTCAACGCGCCGATCGCTGCTGTGACGGCTGAGTGCAGGTCCGAGAGGGTGGAGGTGACGACGCGTGCGGTGAAGGTGGAGGCGTTGAAGGAGTGCTCTGCGTACAGGATCATCGAGACGTTGAATGCCTCGACTACTTCGTCCACGGGGTCTTCGCCGAAGGTCATCCAGAGGAAGTTCGCCGAGTAGTCCAGGTCATCGCGCGGTTCGATGACGTCCTGCCCGCGGCGGCGCCGCTGGTCGTAGGCGACCACGGCCGGCATGGCAGCCCACAGGTCGATGGCCTTCTTCATGTTGGCCTCCGGAGAGGAGTCCTCGGCCAGCTCATGCCGTGCGCCGAGGACGGACGCTGCTGTACGGCAGACGTCCATGGGGTGGGCCGTCGTGGGCAGTGTGTCGATCACGGACCTAACCACTGGGTCCAGGGCGCGTCCGGCGCGCTCCCGGGCACTGAACTCAGCCAGCTGGGCCTCGTCCGGCAGTTCGCCATTCCAGAGCAGGTACGCGACTTCCTCGAAACTGCATTTGGCGGCCAGTTCCTGCACCGGGTATCCGCGGTACAGCAGTGAGTTGGTGTCCGGGTTGACCTTCGAGACCGCGGTGTAATCCACCACCACGCCGGCGAGGCCCTTTTTGATGTCTTCAGCAGCCATGCTGAACTCCTTCGTTCCTTATGCAAGCCCGGTTGCCCGGATTGCCTGCTATCCCCTTGGTGGTTCCAGTGCCTAGCGGATGCCAGGAACGTGGAAGTTGAAAACGCCGGTATCGAATCGGTTGTATGCCTCGTAGTCCACGAGGTCGTAGAGGCGCGCACGGGTGAGCATATTCTCCACCTGTGCCTCTTGGGTCCCCGCAGCCTTGATCGATTCCAGCGTACGCTCTGCGGCGCCCATGGCAATGCGCAGGAGGGTAACGGGGTAGATGACCATGTTTACCCCGACGGCCTGGAGTTGTTCCGTAGTGAAAAGCTCGCTCTTGCCGAACTCGGTCATGTTGGCCAGGATCGGTACGTCCACGGCGTCGCGTATGGCCTGGAACTCGTGCAGGTCGCGCATGGCTTCGGGGAAGATCGCGTCGGCTCCGGCGTCCACCAGCGCGCGTGCCCGGTCTTGGGCGGCTTGGAGGCCGTCGGTGGCGCGGATGTCGGTGCGGGCCATGATGAGGAAGTTCGGGTCCCGGCGGGCGTCGGCTGCGGCGCGGATGCGTTTGGTGGCGGTGTCGAGGTCCACGACGTTTTTGCCGTCCAGGTGTCCGCAGCGTTTGGGGTTGAACTGGTCCTCGATGTGGCAGCCGGCCAGGCCTGCGTTTTCGAGTTCCTGGATGGTGCGGGCCACGTTCATGGGTTCACCGAAGCCGGTATCCGCGTCCACGAGTGAGGGCAGGTCTGTCATGCGGGCGATTTGCCCGGCCCGGGTGGCGACTTCGGTGAGGGTGGTCAGGCCGATGTCCGGCAGGCCGAGGTCGTTGGCCAGGACAGCGCCGGAGATGTAGACCCCGGCGAAGCCCTTTTCCTCAATGAGCCGGGCGGAGAGGGGGTTGAACGCGCCCGGGAACTGGGCGATGGTCCCGGAGTTCAGCAGTTCGCGGAGCTTGAGGCGTTTCTGTTCCGGGGTGGTTGTGGAGTACAGCATTTAGAACAGTCCCTTGGGAGCGTTGTTGGGGTTGATGACGCCGGGGGCGGCGGTGATGTTGAGTTGGTCCAGTTCCCCTGCATCGAGTTCGGTGACGCGTTCGACGGCGGCGAGGAACCTGTCGATCTCGGCCTCCTCAACGAGCCCGGCGGCGAGGGTGCGGAACTTGTTGATGTACTGCTCGCGGGCGAACGGGCGGGCGCCGAGCGGGTGCGCGTCGGCCACGGCGATCTCATCGGTGATGACTCTGCCGTCCGTGAGGGTGATCTCCACGGAACCGCCGAAAGCCTTTTCGGTGATGTCCAGGGAGTGGTAGCGGCGGGTCCATTCGGGGTCTTCGACGGTGGTGACTTTGTGCCAGAGTTCCACGGTGTCCGGGCGGGCGGCCCGTTCGGGGGAGTAGGAGTCCACGTGGTGCCAGGCACCGTCCTGGAGTGCGACGGTGAAGATGTACGGGATGGAGTGGTCCAGGGTTTCCCGGGATGCGGTGGGGGAGTACTTTTGGGGGTCGTTCGCGCCGGAGCCGATGACGTAGTGCGTGTGGTGGCTGGTCTTGATCAGCACGGAGGCCACGTTGGCCGGGTCGGTGGTTTCGGGGTGTTCACGGTTGAGTTTGCGGGCGAGGTCGATCCAGGCTTGGGCCTGGTATTCGGCGGAGTGTTCCTTGGTGTAGGTGTCAAGGATCGCGCGTTTCGCTTCACCCGGCAGGGGCAGCGGGACCTCGTAGGAGGCGTCGGGTCCGTCGAGCAGCCAGGCGATCACGCCGTCTTCGCCTTCGTAGATCGGCACGGGAGAGGTTTGTCCGCGCATGGCCCGGTCAGCGGCTTCGACCGCCATTTTCCCGGCGAACGCGGGGGCGTGGGCTTTCCAGGTGGAGATCTCGCCCTTGCGGGACTGGCGGGTGGCGGTGGTGGTGTGCAGTGCCTGGCCCACGGACTGGAAGATCGTCTCCACATCCAAACCCAACAGGGTGCCGATGCCGGCCGCGGCGGAGGGTCCGAGGTGGGCGACGTGGTCGATCTTGTGCTTGTGCAGGCAGATGGCCTTGACCAGGTTCACCTGGATCTCGTACCCGGTCGCGATCGCCCGGACCAGATCCTTGCCGTTGGAACCGGCGTGCTGGGCAACGGCCAGGATCGGCGGGATGTTATCGCCCGGGTGGGAGTAGTCCGCGGCCAGGAACGTGTCGTGGTAGTCCAGTTCCCGCACGGCGACACCGTTCGCCCACGCAGCCCACTCCGGGGAGACCCGCTCCTCGATGCCGAACACCTTCGCGCCCTTCCCGCCCGCGGAAGGCCCGTGGGTGAGCGCCTGGGCGCGGGCGGCGACGATTGGTGCCCGGTTCAGGGAGGCGATCGCCACTGAGGCGTTGTCGATGATCCGGTTGATCACCATCTCCGTCACCTCGGGGGTAACCTCGACGGGGTCGGCGGCGACCACGGCGATCTTGTGCGCCAGTTGTTCCTCGCGGGGCAGGTTCTCCTCGGACTTGTAAACACGGACGTGATGGTTCTTGACCATGGTGCTCCTAATAGTGGGACGTTCTGCCGGCCGGATGAGCGGCTTTGACATGGGTGAGACTGCGGTGCAGGTGAACGGTGGTGGCGGCTTCGGCCAGCCTGGGGTTGCCTGCCGCGATGGCTTCGGCGATGGCGGCATGCTCAGCTGCGGCCGCATGCAACCTGGCGGCGTCATCCGCGGCCAACCGGCGGACGCGGACCAGATGGACGCGCAGGCTCCGCATGGCCTGGGCCAGATAGGAGTTGGAGATCGCCGCGTCGATGGCCTCATCGAGCCGACCCACCAAGGCGTAGTACGCGTGCCGGGCGGGGTCGGTATCACGCAAAAGTTCCGGAGCGTGCAGCAGTTGTTCCCGCAACTGGGCGAAGACGCCCGGGTCACCGCGCTGCGCCGCGAGGGCGGCTGCCCTCACTTCAAGCGTCTCGCGCAACTCGAACAACTCATCAATGCTGTCCAGCGAGATATCGGTGACGACGACGCCGCGGCCGCCTGCCGCCGTCGTCAATCCCTCCGCAGTGAGGCGGCCAAGCGCCTCCCGCACAGGTGTCCGGGACACGCCAAGCCGCTCGGACTGTTCTACTTCGGCAAGGACCGTACCGGGCCGCAGACGCCACTCAATGATGTCCTCACGAAGGGCAGAATAGGCTCGGTCACTGGCGCGCATGCCCTCAGTGTATACATAGCAACCCCATTATGGCTATAGTCAGGGCCTTTGGCGCCACAATGTATACATGGCTCAGCGCGCGACGAAGTACGCGTTGAAGGGATCATCCTCCAGTTCCTTGACCTCGACGGAGGTGAATCCCGCGTCCCTGAGCATCGAAGTGGCACGTTCCTTGCCCCATACAGTTCCCAGGCCGATCCCGCCTTGGCCGAGCGACACTGCCATGCAGTGGAAAGTGGAGATGGTGTAGAGGAACGGCGCCCAGGGAAGCGAAGCCATGTTCACTTCCAACCGGCTCGATGCGTTGATGTCCACCATGAGGAAGGTGCCTCCGGGTTTGAGCGACGTGCGGATGTTCCCGAGAACGCGGGCAGGGTCCGCTTGGTCGTGGATTGCGTCGAAGGCCGTTACCAGGTCGTACGTTCCTTCCACAGCCAGGTGTGCCACGTCCTGGAGCACGAACGTGACATTGGTCAGTCCCAGCTCTGCCGCTTCCGCAGTCGCAGCCGCGAGGGCCTGGGCAGTGAAGTCGTATCCGGTAAAGGTGCTGGCAGGGAAAGTGCCGGCCAGCAGGTTCAACGCATGACCTTCTCCGCACCCGATGTCCGCCACGGCTATCCCGGCCTGCAGGGCGTTGATGCAGTCCGTGAGGGGGAGGATCGATTCCACCAGCGAGGCATCGTTCACGGCAGCACTCTCAGCTGCCATGATGTGGTGGAACCGCGGATAGTCGCTGTAACTGGTCCCGCCTCCCTTACGGAATGCCTCGACGATTTTGGGCGCTACTTCGCCTAGCAGCGGGAGGTATTGGAGGGTTCGGGCAAGGTTTTCCGTTCCAGCACCCGAGAGCACGGGAACGTATTCACGACGAAGGCGGTAACTGGCGGTTTCCGGGTCGAAGTCCACAAAACCGGACGTTGTCATTCCCCCCAACCACTCGCGCACGTAGCGCTCGTTCAATCCCGCGGCGTCAGCGATGAGGTCGCTCGTGGCCGCCGGGAAGGACGCCAGAGTCCGGAAAAGTCCCGTTTGGTGACCAACTGCGATGAGAAGGGCAGCGGACGAATCGTTGAGGATCCCCATCAACCGGCCGGTGGCCTCGTCGTAGGCCTCCTGGGTGGGATCATCCTCTGGACCTGTTACGTCCTGCCACGTCAGGGTGGTGTTCATGGCGTCTCCTGAGTCTTGCCGGCGGCCGCCCCGTGCGGCCCGTTCCCCGTATCACCACGGTATTTGCGGCCTTCACGTCGACGCGTCGGGCATACGTTGCATTTTTCCTTCGGCACGTGGGGCAAATGATGCAGTTCTCCATGCCCAACACCCGGCCTGGAGGTTGCTACGCGTCTGTTCGTTCCGGGATGCCGTGTTGATGGGCCCACGCCGCGGCGGCAGTCCGGGAGGTAACGCCGATCTTCGTGAAGATGTTCGCCAGATGGCGCCCCGCTGTTTTCTCGGAGATGGTCAGGGTGTGGGCAATCTGGCGGTTGCTTGAACCGGCCAGCACGCAACCGAGTACCTCAACCTCCCGGGACGTCAGGCCTCCCGGTTCCGGGCCTGCCTTCGACCACGGAATGTTCACGGCACCGAGCTGGTTCCGGATCGCCTCCGCCGTGGCTTGCTCCGCTTCTGCCCGTCCGTGGTTACCCAGCGACCTATGGACAACGGCCAGCCGCTCATGGATGCGCGCCAGTTCATAGCGCATGTGCTGGGATCTGTAGGTCTGCGCGGCGGATTCGAGCTCATGGAGGGCCTCCCGCCAACGCTGTTGGGCGATCAATGTGGCTCCGCGGGCGTGATGCGCCCATGCCTTGAAGCCCGGAGTTCCGTAGAACCTGGCCGTCTCCTCGAGCTCACTGCAATGGACTTCTGCGGCGGCCGGATCCCGAAGTGCCAGCAACTCCACAAGGGGCAGGAGGAGCCATGCCCTGCCCAACGGCCCGCGGTCCGCCAAGGCAGCGAGCAATGCCTCCAACGCGAGGTCCGTCCTTCCGGCGTCGGCAAGCAGCAGGGCCCGTCCGGGTTGGGCGTCTACTCCGAGCCCGCAGGCCAAAGCGAAGGCCGCCTCCGAACCGACGGCGTCGCCCCGGCGCCGACGAATCTCGCCCAATTCGCAATACGCGTCAGCGGCGATCCAGCCATGAGCGTTCCTCAGGCGCTCGGCTTCTTTGGGCAATTCCCCCTCGCTCAACTCCCACTTTCCTTCAAGGCTGAGCAGTTGGAGTGCATGGACTCGGGAAATGCCGGTGTACATGAAGGAAGAGGAGAGCCCGGCGCACCAAGTGGTGAGGGCGTCGGTCCATGCCCGCATCCGCGAGAAGTCGGCCATCTCGAAGCAGAGGTGGATGACGGAGCAGTAGATGTCGCCGCCCCATTCCGGCGGGACCTGGCCAGCCATGACCGGCAACATCGCTTCATCCAGTTCCTGGAAGCCCCGGGATGCTTGCCCTGTCCGTACAGCTGCGAGCCCGGCCAAAAGGGACCCGAAGCTCGCAAGTTCCGGTGCCTCGTAGCGCCGGGACAACTCTTTGAGGGTTACGGAGGCAGCCATGGCCGGGCCGGGGTCACCTTCCAGGTTGAGGGCGTCATTGGCCTCGAGGTAGAGCAGATAGCCGTGCACAGGTGCCTCGGGGACGTCGTCCAGGAGTCGTCGGGCTCTGTTGACCCATGCGGAAGCCACGGCGATGTTCCCGCGGACCCCCCATTGCAGGGAGAGTGTGAGGGCAACCATGGAAGCTGCGTGAATGTGGCCACCGGCTTCCAGGCGACGGAAAATTTGTTCCGATATGGACATGGAGCCTTGGACGTCTCCAAGCCACCAAGCGGCGCGGGCCATGATTTCGAGGTCTCCCGTACCCAGCGGCGCTTCCTTGCCTGCCAGCTCCAGGCCTTGACGTGCCATGTCCCACTCCCCGCGGGCATAGGCCTCGCGGGCCCCGGCAAGGTGCTGCAGTTCTTGGGACATGGGCGCTCCACGGTTTTCGCGTCAAGCTTACTGCCGGCCCGGCCCGGAGGGGAGATGGCTAGTTTCGATTCCAGCCGTACTCGTTCTCGGGCCGTCCAGGTGTCCCGTACCGTGGCGCGCGGGTGACTGTGCCGGCGTCGGCCAAGTACTCCAAATAACGCCGGGCGGTGACACGCGACATTCCCAGGGCGTCCATGACTTCGCTCGCGGAAACCGGCTGCTGCCGGCCGCGCACAAGGTCCTTCACGGACTCCAGAGTGGAACCTGACAAGCCTTTGGGCAGGGGCAGTTCCGTGGGGGCGCGGAGGCTCGCGAAGGCTTGGTCGACGTCGCTCTGGGATGCGCCCGCCTTCGAAATCCCGGACGTCGAACCCGCCAACTGGTCGCGGAAGGTGCGGTAGCTGGTGAGCTTGTCCGCAAAGGTCGCGTACGTGAAGGGCTTGATCAAATACTGCACGACGCCGATGGACACGGCACTGCGCACAATGTTCAGTTCCCGGACGGCAGTGATGGCGATGATGTCGGCGAAGACTCCGGCTGACCGCATGCGCCGGGCGACGTCCAGGCCATGGAGGTCCGGGAGGTTCATGTCGAGCAGCACCAAATCCACCGGCGTTCCTGACGCCGCGAACTCGCCCAGCAGCCGCAACGCCGATTGACCGTCAGGGGCGCTTCCCACGAGGGTGAATCCATCAAGCCTGCCCACATAAGCAGAGTGGGCGTCGGAGGCGATGGGTTCGTCCTCGACCACCAGGACGCGAATGTTGGTCATGCCTTCTCTTCCTCGGGAACCGGCGCCGGCAGCACAACGCTGAACCGGGCACCGCCGGGACGGTTGCCGGAACCTTGATTGCTGATCGACGCTGCCCCTTCGTTACTGATCGACATCGTACCGTTCAGCCGCTGGACGGCTTGCCGGACCAAAGCCAGTCCGACGCCCCGTCCGTGGCCCCCTCGCGGGTCCGCCTGCGACGACTTCGTACTGTATCCGTACTGCAGCACGTCGTCGATAGCGGCCGGATCGATCCCGCTTCCTGAATCCCGAACAGTGAATTCGACGGCGGCATGGCCGGCCACGACGTCGAGCTCCACCCTACGTGGCGGATCACCTGCCGCAGCAGCGTCGATGGCGTTGTCCAGCAGGTTGCCGAGAATCGTCACGAGGTCCTGGATCTCCAAGCCATGCAGGCCTGCGCTTCCTGAAGTCCGCACCACGAGATCCACTCCGCGCTCATGCGCTTCCGCAGCCTTGCCCATCACCAACGCACTCATGACCGGTTCGTCAACCGAGGCCAGCATGTCGTCAGTCAACTGCTGGCTGAGTTCAAGGTCCTTGGTCGCAAATTCCAGGGCCTGGGGCGTGCGCCCCAACTCCAGGAGGGAAACGATCATGTGGAGGCGGTTGGCGTGCTCGTGGGTCTGCGCGCGCAAAGCATCCGAGAGCGTCTTCATGGTCTCAAGCTCGGTCCCCAAGGACTCGATTTCGGTGCGGTCGCGAATGGTGGCGACCGTGCCGTAACGCGCCGGCTTCTGTCCTTTGCGGGTGGGCGCCGGGCCAACGGCCGGAGCCTGGTTGACCACAAGGATCCGCGGACCGGTCAGGTGGATTTCGTCGTGGGCCGGCCTGCCCGACTCGAACAGCGCTCGCAGGCTGCCGTCGAAGGGAAGCTCAGCCAACGTGGGGGCGGCATCGGGGGAGCGGTCGGCGTCGGAAGGTTCCAAGCCCAACAGCTCGGCAGCCTGGTCGTTGTACATCACGGCTTTGCCGTGGGTATCGATCAGGATGACGCCCTCGCGGACTGAGTGGAGCACTGACTCGTAGTAGGCGAAGAGTTGCGCGAGTTGTTCGGGTCCCCAACCCCGGGTGACGGACCGCAAGTACCGTCCGAGCATCCACGATGCCAAGGAGCCGAAGAACAATACCCCGAGGGCGATGCCTCCGAGGACTGACAGCCGTTCGGCCACGTCGGTGTCCACGGTGGTCACCGTGACACCGGCCGCTACCAGGGCTTTGACCGTACCGGCGGCGTCCTTAACGGGAGCGATGGTGCGGACGGACGGGCCCAGGGTCCCGGCGGTCACCTCAGTGAACGTTTCTCCCCGCAACGCCGGGTCAATCGTCCCGATGTAAGGTTTGCCCAGTTCCTCCGCGCGCGGGTGCGTCCACCGTGTTCGGTCGGGAGCCATGATCGTGATGAAATCGGCGTCGGCGTCCTGCATGACGTCAAGGGCATAGGGCTGAAGCGTTCCGGACGGATCGGGAGCCGACGCCGCGTCAAGGACAAGCGGGTTGTTCGCAATGGACGTGGCGATGGCCTGCATCCGCTCCCCGGCGTCGTCGTACCCACGGTCGCGCGCTTCCACGACCGAGAACGCCCCGAAGACTGCCGTCATCAGCAGGACGAACAGCAGGTTTGCCACAAACAAGCGGCGGGCAATGCTCCAACTGTGAATCACGTGGCCTCCCATGACCAATATGACCGCAACGGTGATGTGTGTCACCCGGGGCCCAATGATGGATATCACACAGGGCAGCGGCACGGACACCAATGCAGGACCGCAGCGCCTTACACAGTATCCAGAAGGAGAATCCCATGACCTCTCAACGAGGAGAGACGGCAATGGCCGCCACCGGACGCAAGGGGCTCGACAAGTCGCACTACCTTTACATCGCGGTCATCCTTGCCGTAGTGCTCGGCGCCGTGGTCGGCCTGGTGTTTCCGGAAGCCGGAAAGTCCCTGAAGCCGCTCGGTGATGGCTTCATCAAGCTCATCAAGATGATGATTGCCCCGGTCATCTTCTGCACCATCGTCCTGGGCATTGGTTCCATTGCCAAAGCGGCCACCGTCGGCAAGGTCGGCGGGCTCGCCCTTGGCTACTTCGTGGCGATGTCGACGTTCGCGTTGGGCATCGGCCTGGTAGTCGGCAACCTCATCCACCCGGGTGATGGACTGAAGCTGACGCCGTACGACCCCACAAAGAAGGCTGCCACGGACAGCACCGTGGAATTCCTCCTGGGCATCATCCCCGGGGACATCCCCGTTCTTCCGACCCTGCTCGCTGCGATCCTGGTTGGTTTCGCCCTGCAGAGGATGGGTAAGCAAGGCGCCCCGATCCTGAATGCCATCGGCCACGGTCAGCGTCTCGTGTTCCGCATCCTCATCATGATCATGTGGCTCGCTCCCGTCGGCGCCTTCGGTGCGATCGCCGCCGTCGTCGGTGCCACCGGCGCCCAAGCGATCCTGAGCATGTTCACCCTCATGCTGGCCTTCTACATCACATGTGCCTTGTTCATCGTGATCATCCTTGGAACGCTGCTCCGGGCAGTCGCCGGCGTCAACATCTTCAAGCTCATGAAGTACCTGGCCCGCGAGTACCTCCTCATCTTCTCCACCTCTTCCTCCGAGGCAGCACTGCCCCGACTCATCGCCAAGATGGAGCACCTGGGCGTGTCCAAGCCGGTCGTCGGCGTAACGGTACCCACCGGCTACTCCTTCAACCTGGACGGAACGGCCATCTACCTGACCATGGCTTCCTTGTTCGTCGCCAACGCCATGGGCACGCCGCTGGACCTCGGCGCGCAGATCTCGCTCCTGGTCTTCATGATCATCGCCTCGAAGGGAGCCGCCGGCGTCACCGGCGCCGGCCTGGCCACCTTGGCCGCAGGCCTGCAGGCACACAAGCCTGAACTCCTCGGCGGTGTCGGAATGATCGTCGGTATCGACCGCTTCATGTCGGAGGCACGTGCGCTCACCAACTTCACCGGTAACGCAGTAGCTACGGTCCTGATCGGTACCTGGGTCAAGGAAATCGACAACGGACAGGTCAACCGGGTGCTGTCCGGCAGCGAGCCGTTCGATGAGCAGACCATGATTGCTCACGGCGGCGACATCGAAGCGGCCCCGGAAAGCGAAGTCCGCGAAAAGGTCTCCGTGTAACGGGCACTCAACGCGAGGGGTACAAGACCGAAGGCCGGCATCCTGGAGGGATGCCGGCCTTCGGCTTTTCCCGCAAGGAGCCGTGTCCCGACACCAACCTTCGACCTCAACCAGAGGGTCAAGGCTCAAAGTACGGGCAATGTCAAGTTCCCGGGAATCCCGTGTCGCGGGCTGTAGCCTAGGTGGGTAGTAGCGCTGAAGCTGGAGAACAGCGGCAGGGAAGATCGTCGTCGAAAGAGTGGTTAGATACGTGAGCAGCGAACGGGGAACAGCTACGTTGGCAGGAACCGGGCTCGATCTGGAAGACGCCATCATGGGGCCCACGGGCCGCCCTCACCGCGAGTTCCCGGAGCCCGCGCCCCTGGACTCCCACGGACCCGCCCGGGTGATAGCGATGGTCAACCAGAAGGGCGGTGTCGGCAAGACGACGTCCACCATCAACCTAGCAGCCGCGCTCGCGGAATACGGGCGGCGTGTCCTGCTGGTGGACTTCGACCCCCAAGGCGCGCTTTCTGCAGGTCTTGGCGCGAATCCCCATGAACTGGACCTGACGGTCTACAACGTCCTCATGGACCGCAAAGTGGACATCCGCGATGCCATCCAACAGACCAACGTGGAAGGCGTGGACCTCCTGCCCGCCAACATCGACCTCTCGGCTGCCGAAGTCCAGCTCGTCAATGAGGTTGCCCGCGAGCAGGTCCTGGACCGCGCACTCAAGAACGTCGAGGACGATTACGACGTCGTGCTGATCGACTGCCAGCCTTCCCTTGGCCTGCTGACGGTCAACGCACTGACCGCTGCGCACGGTGTAATCATTCCGCTGATCTGCGAATTCTTCGCCCTCCGGGCGGTGGCCCTCCTCGTTGAAACCATAGAAAAAGTGCAGGACCGCTTGAACCCGAGACTGCAGGTGGATGGCGTCCTTGCCACGATGTACGACGCCCGCACCCTGCACAGCCGCGAAGTAATCACCCGCCTTGTGGAAGCCTTCGGGGACAAAGTCTTCGAGACCGTCATCAAGCGCTCCATCAAGTTCGCGGACGCTACCGTGGCCGCCGAGCCCATCACGAGCTACGCAGGCAACCACATCGGAGCCGACGCCTACCGCCGCCTCGCCAAGGAACTGATTTCGCGCGGCGGCGCACCCTAGCCGACGGCGTGGGACGGACACTTGCCCCGCCCGCCGCGGCGGGCATCCAAGACGAGACGCCCGACGCCGGTACCCCCGAGGGCCGGAAGGCCGGCTTCGAAGTTCGGCTGGCCAACTTTACCGGCCCGTTCGACCTGCTGCTTGGCTTGATTTCCAAGCACAAGCTGGACATCACCGAAGTGGCACTGGCCACTGTCACGGACGAATTCATCAAGTACATCCGCCGGCTCCAAGAGCTGGGTGAAGAATGGGCCTTGGATGAAGCCAGCGAATTCCTGGTCATAGCGGCCACACTCCTGGACCTCAAGGCCGCGCGCCTCCTGCCGGCCGGCGAAGTGGAAGACGAGGAAGACATTGCGCTCCTGGAAGCCCGGGACCTCCTCTTCGCGCGCTTGTTGCAATACAAGGCTTTCAAGGAGGTGGCCGGGCTGCTCGGTGAGACACTGGAGCAGGAGTCAAGGCGCTACCCCCGGCAGGTTGCCCTGGAAAGCCACTTCGCCGCCCTGCTGCCGGAATTGGTATGGCGGCATACGCCGGAGCAATTTGCCGAACTGGCGGCCAAAGCCCTCAGGCCCAAGGACCCGGCACCCGTGCACGTCGGGCTGGACCACCTCCACGCACCACCCGTCAGCGTCAAGGAACAGGCAGAGATCATTGGCTACCGCCTTCAGCTCGGGGCTCCCTTGACCTTCCACACCTTGATTGCGGATGCCGAAACCACCCTGGTGGTGGTAGCACGGTTCCTGGCGCTGCTGGAGATGTTCCGCGACCGCGTCGTCGCCTTCGAGCAGCCAGGTCCATTGGCTGAGCTGACGGTGCGGTGGACCGGGGACGATGCAGGCTGGGACAGCTCCAAGCTGAGTGAGGAATACGAAGATACGGCTGAAAGGACCACCGGTGACTGAACAGGACGTGGCCGGGGACGGACTGAGCGAACTGGAGGCCCTGCCCGGCGGGGCACGCGCAGCCTTGGAAGCGGTACTCATGGTCATTGACGAGCCCGCCACCTCGGAGGAGTTGGCCGCAGGGCTGAACGTGACCGTCGCCGTCGTCGAGGATTTGCTGGGGGACCTTCAGCGGGAGTATAGCGGCTATACTGTTAAAGCCCCGGACGTGGACGCTGTCGGCTTTGCCGCTGCCAGCACTGCACCCCGGGGTTTTGAATTGCGGAATGTCGCCGGTGGGTGGCGGATCTATTCGCGGCCGGATTTCGCCGACGTCGTGGGCAGGTTCGTGCTCGAAGGACAGACCACCAGGCTGACCCAAGCAGCGCTCGAAACGCTTGCGGTCATAGCTTATCGACAACCGGTCTCCAGGGCCCGGGTGTCCGCCATTCGCGGCGTTAACGTCGACTCCGTCGTCCGGACTCTGACCCAAAGGGGTTTGATCGAGGATTCCGGAAACGATCCCGAATCGGGGGCCATCCTGTACAGGACTACCTCGTACTTCCTCGAACGGATGGGTATCGGCTCGGTGGCAGAACTGCCCCGGCTTTCGCCGCACCTTCCGGGCCTGGAAGGGATCGACGAGTACTACGACGCCAGCAGGATGTAGCGCTGGTCCGCGGCACTTCAAAAACCACATACAGATTCACGGGGTCCGCAAGGGACGCCACGGCAACAAAGGGCAGACGATGTCTGCCGGGCTGGCTAGTGTTGAATGCAGCACGCATTGCCGGCCAATACTACACAAGGACGGGTCATGACACAGGCGGGACGCCAGGGTTCACCACGTAACGGTTCGGGACGCAACAGCTCCGGGCGCAATGAGGCAAGGGGCGGTACCGGCCGTTCGAACGCCGGCGGCTTCTCCGGCCGGGGCGGCAACGCCGGGGCCGGAAAGCGCAGCTTCAACCAGGGCGAAGGCCGCCCGTTCAGGGCCTCGAAGCCCCGGGAAGAACGCCCCTTCGATCCCGACAACCCCACCACCGCCGGCGGCTACGAGGCGCGCCAGGCCAAGCCGGCAAAGCCGTTCCGCAAGCCAGGATCCAACAAGCCCGGTTACGGAAAAGCCCCCGGAACACCGGGTGCCCTCAAGCCGAAGCCGAAGCCCGGAAACGCAAAGCAGTACGGGTCCAAGGCGTTCGGCAGCGAGCGTTTCGGCCAGAACCTCGGCCCTGTACGCAAGCCGGGCCGCGCCCGCGGTCCGCGCCAGGAAGTGCCCCAGTCCGAACTTCACGACGCCGACGGCGTACGCCTGCAGAAGGTCATGGCCCAGGCCGGAGTTGCCTCCCGCCGCGTCTGCGAGGAAATGATCCTCGAGGGCCGCGTGGAGGTCGACGGCCAGGTGACCACGGAGCTGGGCATGCGCGTCGATCCCACTACGGCCGTGATCCACGTTGACGGCATCCGCATCCAACTGGACGAAACCCTTGTCTACATGGTCTTCAACAAGCCCAAAGGCGTCGTGTCCACCATGGAGGATCCCGAGGGCCGTCCCTGCATCAGCGACTTCCTGAAGAACAACAAGAACAAGGGCGAACGCCTGTTCCACGTCGGCCGTCTGGACGTCGCCACCGAGGGGCTGCTGCTGCTGACCAACGACGGCGAACTCGCCAACCGCCTGACGCACCCTTCCTTTGAGGTACCCAAGACGTACCTTGTCCAGGTTCGCGGCCCCTTCCCGCAAGGCGTCGGCGCGAAGCTGAAGTCCGGCGTCGAGCTTGAAGACGGTGTGGCCACGGTGGACTCCTTCCGCCTGGTTGACTCAACCCCCGGCCACGTCCTGATCGAGGTGGTGCTCCACTCCGGTAAGAACCGCATCGTACGGCGTGTGTTCGACGCCGTCGGTTTCCCGGTTGAGCGGTTGGTCCGCGTCAAGGTCGGTCCGATCGGCTTGGGCGACCAGCGCCAAGGCAGCATCCGGAACCTCGGCAGGCAGGAAATCGGTCACCTCCTGGCGTCCGTGGGGCTCTAGGGCATGTCGGCATTCCGCACACACGGCCGCGGTCATCTTGATGGCCCGGTGGTGATTCTTGGTACGGGCTTGCTGGGAGCGAGCATTGGCCTCGGCCTGCGCGGACGCGGGGTTCCTGTCTTCCTTTTCGATCCGTCACCCACGAATCAGGCAGTGGCGGTGGACATTGGCGCAGGCAGGCCTTTGGCAGAGCTGGAGGAGGAGCCGCAACTGGTCGTAGTCGCTGCACCACCCGACGTCACGGCCGATGTCGTGGAGAAGGCCCTGGTCGACTACCCTTCATCCGTTGTGGTGGATATCGCCAGCGTCAAAGCTGGGATTCAGCGCCAGTTGCGCGAGCGCGGCGTGGACTTGTCCCGCTACGTCGGGTGCCATCCCATGGCCGGCAGGGAAAAATCGGGACCGGTCGCTGCCAGGGGAGAGCTTTTTACCTCCATGCCCTGGGTGGTTTGCCCTTCGGAGGAGACCAGTGCTGACGCACTCCATACGGCACGTTCGCTTGCCGGGGACCTCGGAGCGATCGTGTCACAGTTCACCGCCGATGAACACGATGAAGCCGTGGCCTTGGTGTCGCACCTGCCGCAGATCATGTCCTCCCTGCTGGCCAGCCGCCTGCAGGGCACACCGCTGCATGCTTTGTCGTTGGCGGGCAACGGCCTTCGGGATACCACGCGCATCGCCGCGAGCGATCCTACGTTGTGGGTACAAATCCTCGGCGGCAACGCCGAAAAGGTCGTTAGCATCCTCCATGGCGTCCGCGAGGACCTGAACCGTTTGATCGGAACACTGGAAGCCCCGCTGGCGCCGGGAGCCCGACTTGATCTCGCCCAGCTCATCAGCGAAGGAAACGCCGGGCAGGCCAGGATCCCGGGCAAGCACGGTGGGCCTCCGCAGGCTTACTCCTGGCTCACCATCCTCGTGGATGACAAACCCGGCCAGATCGCGCACCTCCTCACCGAGATCGGAGAGATAGGCGTGAACCTGGAAGACCTGAGGCTTGACCACTCGTCGGGGCAGAACGTGGGTATGGTGGAGATTTCCGTGCTGCCCAGCAAGCATGACCTCCTTGTTGAAGCTTTGACCGATCGTGGATGGCGGGTACTTCAGTAATGACGCGTGAATTCTTTGGCCCGGAGACAGTTGCGCGTCCCGGCAAGCCCCTCGTGATTGCCATCGACGGTCCTTCCGGATCCGGTAAATCGAGTGTGAGCAAGGAAGTTGCCCGCCGCTTGAAGCTGGCGTACCTGGATACCGGCGCGATGTACCGTGCCCTTACGTGGTACTGCCTGAAGACGGGCGTGGACCTCCACGACGGCGCCGCTGTGGAACAGGCTTCCAAAATCATGCCTTTGGAGATCAGTACCAGCACCGCCACGGAGTACGTGGCAGTGGACGGCACGGATATCACCGAGGAGATCCGCGATCCACTGATTTCTTCGTCCGTGAGCGCCGTTGCCACCACATTGGGTGCCCGTACGGAGTTGATTCGCCGCCAGCGACAACTCATCGACCAGCACCACCACCGCATGGTGGTGGAGGGACGAGACATCACCACAGTCGTGGTTCCCGGCGCCGAGGTCCGCATGCTGTTGACCGCCAGTGAAGAAGCCAGGCTCCGGCGTCGTGGCATCCAGCTGGGTGGCACGCAGAGCAAGGAACAGCTGGCCGCCCAAGTGATCCAGCGCGACGCGAAGGATTCCACGGTCGTTAATTTCACGCAGGCCGCTGACGGCGTCGTGACACTTGACTCCTCGGACTTGAACTTCGAGGAAACCGTGGAGACAGCGCTAGCCATTGTCAGCAAGGTCATCTATGGCGACTGAGAAGCACGCAGGTGCCCCCAACGTTCCGGCGGGTTGGACACGGTTCTGGAGCCGGCCCATCGGATGGATCCTCGACCACGTCGTTTACCGCACGATCGTCTCGGGCAAGAGCAACATTCCCGCGGCCGGGCCGGTGATTTTTGCCGGGAACCACATCAGTTTCCTGGACGGTCCCGTGATGTTCGGTGCGTCGCCGCGTCCCATGCACATTCTGGTCAAGAAGGAAATGTTCAAGGGGTTCCTTGGCAAGGTCCTGAAAGGCTCCGGCCAGATCCCGGTGGACCGTGCCGGCGATCGGACAGCGTTGCACGTCGGCAAGCAACTCCTCGATACGGGGCGGTGCGTAGGGATCCTGCCGGAAGGAACGCGGGGGAGCGGGTCCGCGGAAAGCATCAGCAATGGCGTTGCCTGGCTCGCCGTCAACTCCGGGGCGACCGTCATACCGGTTGCGATCCTCGGAACGCGCACCGGCGATGAGCATCGCGACCATATCCCCACACCACGCCGCAGGCTGTATGTCAGCTTCGGCGAACCCCTCACGGTGCAGCGCCGGAAGGGCGAATCCGGGCGTGCTTCAATGGACAGGGCGGCTGCGGAGATCCGCGACGCACTGGCAGGGCACGTCCGCGATGCCGTCCGCATCACAGGCCAGGCTCTTCCCGCAGGGTCCTTGCCTGCGGAGCCCACGCCGCAGCACCGCCAAACAGCAGTAGCCGGAATACCGGCAGACCACCACTAAGGAAAGTGCAATGAGCGATACGACTCAAAAGTCCGGCTTCCACGGAGCAGGCGACGACGAATACACGCCCACCGGCACCGACCAGGTGGCTGAAAACCTTGCGGCCCTGAATGATGAGGAAGCCGAACTTCGGGCGGCCACGCTTCGGGCAGGCCTGGAGGACTACGACCTCGACGACGACGACGCAGCGCTGCTCAGCGGTGACTACGACGACGAAGGCGATGAGGGCCCACTCAAACTTGATCCCGTCCTGGCCATCATTGGACGACCCAACGTGGGCAAGTCCACCTTGGTCAACCGTATCCTCGGCCGTCGTGAGGCCGTGGTGGAGGACACTCCGGGCGTGACCCGTGACCGCGTCATGTATTCGGCCCGCTGGAACGGCCGGAACTTCACGCTGGTTGACACGGGCGGATGGGAACACGATGCCAAGGGCATCCATGCGCGTGTGGCCGATCAGGCGGAAATGGCCGTGGAACTGGCTGACGCTGTCCTGTTCGTTGTGGATTCGGCCGTTGGCGCCACTGCCACTGATGAGGGCGTCATGAAGATGCTCCGCAAGAGCAAGAAGCCTGTCATCATGGTGGCCAACAAAGTGGACGACTTTGCGCAGGAGGCCGATTCAGCTGCGCTGTGGGGCCTCGGATTCGGCCAGCCGTACCCCGTTTCCGCCCTTCATGGCCGCGGTGTTGCGGACCTCCTCGACCACGTCATGGACACGCTGCCTGAGTTCTCGCAGGTGGAGGGCGTGGAGCGTTCAGGCGGACCGCGCCGGATTGCCCTGATCGGCCGCCCGAACGTGGGTAAGTCCTCCTTGCTTAACAAGCTGGCAGGGTCCGAACGAGTAGTAGTGGATCCCCTCGCCGGCACCACGCGTGACCCCGTGGATGAGTTCATTGAACTCGGCGGCCGCACGTGGCGTTTCGTGGACACCGCAGGTATCCGTCGCCGCCAGCATATGGCGCAGGGGGCAGACTTCTATGCGTCCCTGCGCACGCAAGCCGCGCTCGAAAAGGCGGAGGTCGCCGTCGTCCTTCTTGCCGTCGACGAAGTCCTTAGCGAGCAGGATGTGCGCATCCTGCAGTTGGCGATTGAATCCGGCCGTGCCCTGGTGCTTGCCTTCAACAAGTGGGACCTCCTGGATGACGAACGCCGCCGCTATCTTGAGCGTGAGATCGAGCAGGACCTGGCCCACGTTGATTGGGCACCGCGCGTCAACATCTCTGCCAAGACCGGCTGGCACAAGGACAGGCTTGTTCCGGCATTGGACACCGCGCTGGAAAGCTGGGACAGGCGTATTCCAACCGGACGCCTCAACGCTTTCCTGGGTGAGCTTGTTGCCGCCCATCCGCACCCCGTCCGTGGCGGCAAGCAGCCCCGCATCCTGTTTGGTACCCAGGCTTCCAGCCGTCCGCCGAAGTTCGTGCTTTTCACCACCGGTTTCCTGGATCCCGGATACCGCCGCTTCATCACCCGCCGCCTGCGCGAAACGTTCGGCTTCGAAGGTACGCCGATCGAAGTCAGCATGCGCGTGCGTGAGAAGCGGGGCAAGAAGCGCTAAATGAGACGGGCATCACAGCCGACTTTGGCTCTGATGGCGTTGGCACCCTCCAACTTCGTGTAAGCTTTTGGAGGTGGTTCGGCCGGACTGCTTAGGTGGGACTCTTCGGGGAAATCCTAGGCGGAGAACGGTAGAACCAGCGGGCTGTAGCGCAGCTTGGTAGCGCACTTGACTGGGGGTCAAGGGGTCGCAGGTTCAAATCCTGTCAGCCCGACCATGAAGGCCGGAATCACGTGGAAACACGGGATTCCGGCCTTTGGTCGTTAAGGTCCGGGCGCGGGGCCGTCCCGCTGCTGAAAGGCTCACGGCGGTGGGAGCCTCAGCGTACGCTAGGCCCGTTGCAATGCTCCGAGCGCGCGGACAAGGGGTTCCAGTTCGGGGACCTGCCCGGCGGCGGCAAGCGCGGAGGCAAGGGTCTCGTCGTGAACGGGCTTGGCGTCGAGAAGAAGTTTTTGCCCGGCAAGTGTCAGTTCCGTGTAAATGCCGCGGCGGTCATCCGCGCAAAGGATGCGCGTTAGCAGCCCGCGATCCTCCAGCCGGTTTACCAGGCGTGTGGTTGCACTGCTTGAGAGCGCCGTGGCGCGGGCCAGTTGCTGCATCCGCATGTGCCATCCGTCCTGGCGGCTGAGCGCGTCAAGAACCGTGTATTCCACAACGGACAGCTCACTGGAGGACTGGAGCGCTTTCTCCAGTTCGGCTTCAATGCTTCCGTGCAGGGCGGCGAGGGTACGCCATCCCTGGGCCCGTACTTCAACGGCGTCGTCCTTGATGCCCATTCCTGCTGCGCTCCTGCCTTGAGTGAAAAGTCCGATTGCGGGCACCGCAAAGTAGTTGCTTGTGCAAATACAGCGCGTGTGCAACTATATATACGGCGTCTGCAACTATTATTCTACGGTTCCCTTTGACGCACTTCCACTTTCGAGGGGCCGTCCACTTAAAGGAGTTCTACATGCCCGCAGGGTTGATTGCCCTTGCCCTCGGCGGATTCGGCATTGGACTGACCGAGTTCGTCATCATGGGCCTCTTGCCCGAGGTAGCGGCGGACTTTCACGTCAGTGAAGCTTCGGCCGGCTGGTTCATCTCCGGCTACGCCCTCAGCGTCACGGTTGGCGCCCTCCTGGTGACAGCGGCCGTGACCAGGCTGCCCCGCAAGCCTGTCCTTATAGGATTGCTGGTGCTGTTCATAGCGGGCAACTTCCTTTCCGCAGTTTCCGGCTCGTACAGCGCCATGCTGATCGGCCGCGTCATAGCAGCCCTGTGCCACGGAGCCTTCTTCGGAATCGGCTCAGTGGTGGCAGCGAGCCTGGTCCCTGCCCACAAGAAGGCCGGAGCCATCGCCGTCATGTTCACAGGCCTGACTGCCGCCAATGTGCTTGGAGTTCCCTTTGGAACGCTGCTGGGCCAGAACTTCGGTTGGCGCTCGACGTTCTGGGCAATCACCGGCATCGGCGTCGTCGCGCTCCTCGGCATCGCACTGATGGTTCCCAGGACCGATGCCGCCAAGGCGCAGGGGCTCCGCAGCGAACTGGGGGCCTTCCGCTCGGGTCAGGTGTGGCTGTCCATCGTGGTGACAATCCTCGGCTTCGGGGGGATGTTCGGCGCCTTCACTTACATTGCCTTCACGCTTACTGAGGTCTCGGGATTCGAGTCCTCTGCTGTTCCGTGGCTCCTGGTGCTGTTCGGCGGCGGCTTGTTCGTCGGTAACTTCCTCGGCGGGAAGGCTGCCGACCAAGCCTTGGACAAGTCGTTGGCCCTCATACTCTCCGGGCTCGTGGTGGTCCTTGTCTTTTTCGCCCTCACGGCTTCAAGCGGCATCGCGACTTTGGTCTCCCTGGCCCTCATGGGCGGCTTTGGTTTCGCTACCGTTCCGGGCTTGCAGATGCGGGTGATGCACTTCGCGTCCACCGCGCCCACACTGGCCTCCGGCGCCAACATCGGGGCCTTCAACCTCGGTAATGCTCTGGGTGCGTGGCTCGGCGGTGTCACCATCACCGCCGGCCTTGGATACACGTCGCCCATATGGGCAGGGGCCGGAATTACTGTGGTTGCTTTGCTTGTCATGCTTGCCGCGGCTGCGGCAGCGAAGCGTCCGGAGCGCAAGGCGACTTCCGACGTCGAACGCGAACCGCGCGAGGCGACCGTCGCCTAATGCGGCAGCCCCCAAAGCAGCCCGCCACGGATTTGTCCGTGGCGGGCTTTCGCGTATTCATTCGGTCACACGGCGATATTCCCGGTTGGAATTTGCGCAATTCCGTGCCGGTACTTGCGCTTCTCCGGCCATCGGTAAATCATGGCAAGGACCTCGTCAGGCGCAGGGAAATTGTGCCTATACTTTCAGCGGTGGCCGGAAGCCCGGGCTGCCGTCGAGGTTCGAAAACGTCCCGATGAAAGGCGACCCATGAGCAATATTCCAGCCGATCTTTCCTATACCGCAGAACATGAATGGGTTTCTGCGCCGGATGCAGAAGGCGTAGTCCGTATTGGCATCACCGATTTCGCCCAGGATGCCTTGGGTGACGTCGTCTACGCGCAGATGCCGGAGCCCGGAACGAGCATTACCGGGAATGAAGTAGTCGGCGAGGTTGAATCAACCAAGAGCGTCAGCGATATCTACGCCCCCGTCACCGGTGAAGTCATCAACCGGAATGACGCATTGGACCAGGATCCGGCTCTCATCAACTCGGACCCGTACGGCGAAGGCTGGCTTTTTGAGGTGAAACTCGCAGAAGCTGACGCAGTGGATTCCCTGCTCAGTGCATCGGAGTACGAACAACAGGTAGGCTAAAGTTATCTGGCCCGCCCGGCCGCAATTCCCTGGTTAGGGAGGCGGGTAAGGCGGGCCAGCAACCGATTTGCCCGGCGGTACCGGGAGGCGGAAGTGCCGGCAGGATCTGGAACTGCCGGCGGATGAGGAGGAAATTCCATGATTGGCCGCGACAAGAACCGAGCCAATGTCGGAAACGGCGAGGAAGAACAGCCCACGTCGGAAACTACCTCGATCAGCATCACGCCAACGTGGGATGAGCCCGTCCTGGCACCCAGGCTGGCTCCGGAGGAGCGCGCGTCCGTTGATGCGCTGCCGCCGGACTCTGCTTTGCTCATCGCCCACAGCGGTCCCAATGCCGGTGCGCGGTTCCTCCTGGACTCTGACACCACCACCGCCGGTCGGCACCCCGACGCCGACATCTTCCTGGACGACGTCACGGTTTCCCGTAAGCACGTGGAGTTCCACCGGAACGCGAACGGTTTCGAGCTCGTGGACATGGGCAGCCTTAACGGGACCTACGTTAACCATGACCGTGTAGACCGGATCCAGCTGAAGACCGGCAATGAAGTCCAGATCGGCAAATTCCGTTTGACGTACTACCTGAACTCTGGCCGCGCAGCGGGCCGGGGCTGAACCCGGGGTCCTGCCTGTGGCAATGGCCCAGCCGGAACGTCGCGGACCGCAGGTCCTGAACATCGGGGAAGTCCTGGCTCAGTTGAGCGACGACTTCCCCGGAATGACCGCGTCCAAGATCCGCTTTCTTGAGGAAAAGGGACTCATCAATCCCAAGCGGACACCCGCCGGGTATCGGCAGTACGTGGAGAGCGACGTTGAGCGCCTCCGGTTCGTGCTCGCGCTGCAGCGCGACCAATACCTGCCGCTCAAAGTCATCAAGGATTACCTGGACGCCATTGATCGTGGCGAGCGGCCTGAGAACCTGCCTCCCGGCGTCACGGTATCGCCCAGGATTGTTTCTGCCGAGATGGCTGCAGAAATCCAGGGACGCGCCCGCGCCTTGACGGAAGAACAACTACGCGCTGAATCGGGTGCCAGCGTTCCCCTGCTGGAATCCCTCCTCAGTTTTGGCCTCATCAGTCATGAGGGCGGGAAGTTCGATGAGCACGCTTTGCAGGTTGCCCGGGCTTGTGTTCAGTTGGAAGGACACGGCTTGGAACCGCGTCACCTCCGGCCCTTCCAGGCTGCCGCCGAGCGCGAGTTCGGCCTGGTTGAAAGGGCTGTGGCGCCGCTGACGTCCCGGAAGGACGCCGCCTCCCAGGCGCGGGCCGCCGAGGCCGCCCGGGAAATCAGCGATCTCTGCCTCACCTTGCACAGGGCTCTTGTGCACCATCGCATCTCACGGATGGACGCCTGATGATCGAAGTCGAAATTGTCGGCGTGCGGATAGAACTGCCGTCCAACCAACCCTTGGTTCTCCTCCGCGAGATCAAGGGGGAGCGGCACGTGCCTATCTGGATTGGTACGCCGGAGGCCAGCGCAATCGCCTTGGCCCAGCAGGGAGTGGTTCCGCCGCGCCCCATGACGCACGATCTCCTGGTGGACGTCGTCGAGTCGCTGGGCCATTCGATCATCAGCGTCAACATCGTGGCTGTCGAGGACAACATCTTCTATGGACAGTTGCAGTTCGACGACGGCACGGTGGTAAGTTCGCGTGCTTCAGATGCCCTGGCGCTCGCGCTCAGGGCGAAGTGCCGCATTTGGTGTGCCGATGCCGTGATGGAGGAAGCGGGAGTCCGGATCACCGAGCATGACGAGGGCGAGGACTCAGAACCTGGACCCAGCGTGGATGAAGAGCGTGAAATGCGTCGGTTCCGGGAGTTCCTGGATGACGTGGAGCCCGAGGATTTCGAAGGCTAGGATCGCTTAAGCCTAAAGTTGAGGGTGAAAGTTTCGACACGCCTGCAGTTCAGGGCCCGGGTCTTTGACCTTGGGCCTTCCCGGGCCTAACGTCGAAGTATCAAGTTCCCGTTGCATACACTGCCCGCGCAAGTCACACTGGAAGGTGCGGACTTGTGGGAATTACACCGCTGAATTTCGGCGTTGTGTTAGTGATGTGCACCGTCCCCAAGGGAACTGAGAATTAGGAGGTCACGTGAGTCCGAAAGGCGAAGCAGGCGAGCTGAAGCAGGCCTCGACCGGCATTGCTGCGCCCGCATCCGGCGCCCAGGGGTTGCTCTTCACGGAGGACCTGCCTGTGCTGGACGAGGACGCGGGCTACCGCGGTCCTACTGCTTGCAAAGCCGCAGGCATCACGTACCGTCAGTTGGACTACTGGGCGCGCACGGGCCTGGTAGAGCCTGCCGTGCGGGGAGCCGCCGGCTCCGGTTCGCAGCGACTCTACGGATTTCGGGACATCCTGGTCCTCAAGGTAGTGAAGCGTCTGCTCGATACCGGTGTCTCACTCCAGCAAATCCGCACGGCCGTGGAACACCTCCGCGAGCGTGGTGTGGAAGACCTGGCGCAGATAACCCTCATGAGTGACGGTGCCAGTGTCTACGAATGTACGTCCGCTGATGAGGTGATTGACCTCGTGCAGGGCGGACAGGGCGTTTTCGGTATTGCCGTTGGCCGCGTATGGCGGGAAGTCGAGGGAAGCCTCGCCGCACTTCCAAGCGAGCACGCGGGCGAGCAATCCTTTCCCGACGACGAACTAAGCAAGCGGCGGGTCGCGCGTCGTATCGGCTAGGACCTCGGCCAACGTTCCGTCACATCGGCCAGGACGCGCTCCAGCCCCATACATGACAACACAAACCCAGAGTCAATAACAACGAAGCCGCCTCCTGGACAGGAGGGCGGCTTCTTTGCTGGAGGGGGTTGAGCAGTACGCCTTTCAGCGCTGCCGACGCTCCCGGACAGCCGGCTTGTCGGCGAGGAGGCTCTGGAGCAATTCATCGAACAGCTTGGCGGAGTTCTTGGCCGAGTCCCCAGGCCAGTGATGTACCGAATGCGCCGCCCCCTGGATCTGCTGCCAGTTCGCCTGTTCCGGGATGTGCGGAGTCAACAGCAGGTCGCCAAACATCGATTCCATTTCGGCCAGGCGGAATGTGTGCTCGGCTGATCCCGTACGGACGCGGTTGGCGACGATGCCGGCGGGGGCCAGGTTCGGGGCAAATTCTTGGCGGAACAACTGGATGGCGCGCATGGTGCGTTCCGTTCCGGCTACGGAGAACAGGCCGGGCTCCGCGACCAGGACAACACGGTCGCTCGCGTTCCAGGCCATCCGGGTCAGTCCGTTCAGGGACGGCGGGCAGTCCACCAGGACAAGTTCGTAGCTCGTGGTACCCGCCAGAACGGCTGAGAGCCTCCGGAGGTCACGGCGGCCAAGGTCCGGGCGGTCGTAGATCCCGGTGAAGGCGGAGCCTACTGCGACATCGAGTCGTCCGGCACTGGAACCGTTGGTGACCCAGCTGCTCTTGGCAACGTTTTCGGGGAGCCGGGCTTTTCGTGGGCTCTTCAGCATTCGGCCGATGTCCAGCTGCCCGCCCCGCTGAACGCCGAGTGCGGTAGTAGCATCGGCGTGGGGATCAAGGTCCACCACCAAAGTGGGTATTCCTGCTGCGAGTGCCGCGGACGCCAGACCGGTAGTCACGGACGTCTTTCCTACTCCGCCTTTGAGGCTGCTGATGCTGACTACTTGCACTTGAAAACCCAAAACCTAACGCCGGTTGCCGTATCGCGCTGTGTTCAGCTCCGGAAGTATCGGAGCCGGGGCTTGCCGAAGCCCCTTCAACATCATATGTGGCAGCACCGCGGATTCCCGCCTTCTACGCGCCCAAGGTGCGGACGAGGGGAGCGGCCAATAGCATGGCAGGGCGTCGCGCGCACGCATATACAACGCACATGACGATCCCTTTGTGATGGTTGCCACAAAGATTTGTGTTTGATGCTGGCGGCACTACACACTGTGACCACCGACCGATCCACCCGCAATGATGCAGGAGAAGTATGTTTTCGAAAATTCTGGTGGCCAATCGCGGCGAAATCGCGATTAGGGCGTTTCGCGCTGGTTATGAACTGGGCGCCAAGACCGTTGCCGTCTTTCCGCACGAGGATCGCAACTCGATCCATCGGCAGAAGGCCGACGAAGCTTACCTGATCGGCGAGGTGGGTCACCCCGTCCGTGCATACCTGGACGTGGAGGAAGTTGTCCGCGTCGCCAAGGAAGCCGGCGCTGACGCCATCTACCCGGGCTATGGTTTCCTGTCCGAGAACCCTGACCTGGCGCGCGCCGCCAAGGCTGAGGGCATCACTTTCGTCGGTCCGCCCGCCGAGGTCCTTGAACTTGCCGGCAACAAAGTCGCCGCACTCGAAGCTGCCCGCAAGGCAGGCGTCCCGGTACTGAAGTCCAGCAAGCCGTCCAAGGACCTTGAGGAGCTGCTGGCTGCCGCGGATGAGATCGGTTTCCCCATTTTCGCCAAGGCCGTCGCCGGCGGCGGTGGCCGTGGCATGCGCCGCGTTGAAACGCGGGAGGCGCTGCCGGAAGCCCTGCAGTCCGCAATGCGCGAAGCCGATGCTGCTTTCGGCGACCCCACGATGTTCCTGGAACAGGCAGTCCTGCGCCCACGCCACATCGAGGTGCAGATCCTGGCTGACGCCGAGGGCAACGTCATGCATCTGTTTGAGCGTGACTGTTCGCTGCAGCGCCGCCACCAGAAGGTCGTTGAAATCGCCCCGGCCCCCAATCTGGACGACAACATCCGCCAGGCCCTCTACCGGGACGCCGTCGCTTTCGCGAAGGCACTGAACTACGTCAACGCCGGAACCGTCGAGTTCCTCGTGGACACCGAAGGCGCCCGTGCCGGACAGCACGTCTTCATCGAGATGAACCCCCGCATCCAGGTTGAGCACACCGTGACCGAAGAGATCACGGACGTGGACCTCGTGCAGGCGCAGATGCGCATCGCGTCGGGCGAGACCCTTGCAGACCTTGGCCTGAGCCAGGAAACCGTCTCCATCAAGGGCGCCGCTCTCCAGTGCCGCATCACCACGGAAGATCCCGCGAACGGCTTCCGCCCGGACGTTGGAAAGATCACCGGTTACCGTTCGGCAGGTGGTGCCGGTGTCCGTCTCGACGGCGGTACGGTTTACTCGGGTGCCGAGATCAGCCCGCACTTCGACTCCATGCTGGTTAAGCTGACCTGCCGTGGCCGTGACTACCCGGCTGCCGTGGCCCGCGCGCGCCGTGGCCTCGCTGAATTCCGTATTCGTGGCGTTTCCACGAACATCCCGTTCCTGCAGGCAGTCCTGGCCGACCCTGACTTCAATGCCGGCAATGTGGCCACCGACTTCATCGACAAGCGGCCCGAGCTCCTCAAGTCGCACATCTCCGCCGACCGTGGAACCAAGCTGCTGACGTGGCTGGCCGACGTCACGGTCAACAAGCCGAACGGTGAGCTCACCGTCCACTCCGACCCCGCAAGCAAGCTGCCTGTCGTCGACGGTCCGGTTCCGACCTCCGGATCGCGCCAGAAGTTGCTGGAGTTGGGTCCGGACGGCTTCGCAAAGGCACTGCGTGAGCAGCAGGCCCTCGCCGTCACCGACACCACGTTCCGCGACGCACACCAGTCCTTGCTGGCTACGCGCGTACGCACCCGCGACCTCGTCGCGGCCGGCCCGGCCGTCACCGCGTTGCTGCCGGAACTGCTTTCCGTTGAAGCCTGGGGAGGTGCAACGTACGACGTCGCGCTCCGCTTCCTGGGCGAGGACCCTTGGGACCGCTTGGCTGCTTTGCGTCAGGCCCTCCCGAACACGTGTATCCAGATGCTGCTCCGCGGACGCAACACGGTTGGCTACACGCCGTACCCGGAAGAGGTCACCGAGGCGTTCGTCAACGAGGCCGCGGCTACCGGCATCGATATCTTCCGTATCTTCGATGCCCTGAACGACGTCAACCAGATGGCTCCTGCCATCCGGGCGGTGCGGGCAACAGGAACTGCCATAGCTGAAGTGGCACTTTGCTACACAGGCAACCTCCTGGACCCCAACGAGGACCTCTACACCCTCGACTACTACCTGGACCTTGCCCAGAAGATTGTCGATGCCGGTGCCCATATCCTCGCCATCAAGGACATGGCCGGGCTCCTGCGTCCGGCCGCTGCTGCCAAGCTGGTCACGGCACTGCGTGAGCGCTTCGACTTGCCGGTGCACCTGCACACGCACGACACCGCCGGCGGCCAGCTCGCCACGTTGCTCGCTGCTGTTGACGCAGGTGTCGACGCCGTTGACGTTGCGGCAGCGTCCTTGGCCGGAACCACGAGCCAGCCCGCGGCTTCCGCACTTGTTGCAGCCCTCGCAAATACGCCGCGCGATACCGGGCTCAGCCTGGAGAATGTCGGCGCCCTTGAACCGTACTGGGAAGCCGTTCGCCGTGTCTACGCACCCTTCGAGTCCGGACTGCCGGGCCCAACAGGTCGTGTCTACCAGCACGAAATCCCGGGCGGACAGCTGTCCAACCTTCGCCAGCAGGCCATTGCCTTGGGGCTGGGCGAGCAGTTCGAAGCCATCGAGGACATGTACACGGCTGCTGACCGGATCCTCGGCCGGTTGGTCAAGGTAACCCCGTCCTCCAAGGTGGTTGGCGATCTCGCCCTTCACCTGGTGGGCCTGAACGCCGACCCTGCCGACTTCAACGAGAACCCGCAGAACTACGACATTCCGGACTCCGTCATTGGCTTCTTGTCCGGCGAGCTCGGTGACCCTCCCGGAGGCTGGCCGGAGCCGTTCCGCACCAAGGCCCTGCAAGGCCGCAGCATCAAGGTGCGCGACGTTGAAATCAGCGCCGAGGACAGCGCAGCTCTCAAGTCCGATTCCCGGACCCGGCAGCAGACGCTTAACCGCCTGCTCTTCGCCGGTCCCACCAAGGACTACCAGAAGAGCGTGGAGACCTACGGCAACATCTCGGTGCTGGACACCCGCGATTACCTGTACGGACTGCAGCGCGGTGCGGAGCACGTGATCGAGCTTGAGAAGGGTGTCCGCCTGATCGCCCAGCTTGAGGCCGTCTCCGAGGCTGACGAAAAGGGCATGCGCACCGTCATGTGCACCCTAAACGGCCAGTCCCGCCCTGTGGTTGTCCGTGACCGTTCCGTCGTGAGCAACGTCAAGGCTGCCGAGAAGGCCGACCCCGCCCAGCCGGGCCAGGTTGCCGCTCCCTTCGCCGGGGCAGTTACCGTGACCGTCAAGGTGGGCGATGAGGTCAAGGCAGGGGACACGGTTGCCACGATTGAAGCGATGAAGATGGAAGCATCCATCACGACGCCGGTAGCCGGCACGGTCTCGCGCCTTGCCATCTCGTCGGTCGAGCAGGTCCAAGGTGGCGATTTGCTGCTGGTGATCGGCTAGGGTAGCCCTGCGGCGCCTGCGCCATACGAAGAAGAACCCCGTCCGGAATCACATGTTCCGGACGGGGTTCTTCTGTATTTGGTCGCTCAGTGAGCGCGTGGAGCGGAGTACATCTCCTCGATCACGGCGTCGAAATCCTTCATGACCTGTGCGCGCTTGACCTTGAGGGAAGGCGTAAGGTGGCCGGAAGCTTCCGTGAAATCTGAAGGAACAATCCTAAAGGACTTAATGGCCTCCGCTTGGGACACCGACTGGTTTGCCTTGCTGATGAGCTCCTGGACGGCCGCCTTGACCACGGCATGCTCGGCAGCTTCGGCGAGGGTTGTGCCGGCAGGGAGGCCGTGGCGTTCCAGCCAGCCCGGCAGGGCTTCCTCGTCCAAGGTCACCAGGGCGCCGATGAACGGGCGGTTGTCGCCCACCACAAGAACCTGGGAAACCAAGGCGTCCGCCCGGATCTGGTCCTCCAGTTGGGCGGGAACCACGTTCTTTCCACCGGCCGTGACGATGATTTCCTTCTTGCGGCCCGTGATCTTGAGGAAGCCGTTGTTGTCGAGCTCTCCAATGTCGCCGGTCCGGAACCAGCCGTCCGCGAAGGTCTCGTCCGTGAGGTCTTCGCGTTTGTAGTAGCCGCGCATGACGCAGACGCCCTTGGCGAGTATCTCGCCGTCATCGGCGATCTTGACGGCGTTGCCCGGCAGGGGAGCCCCGACAGTGCCGATCCGGATCATCGATGGCGTGTTTACGGAGACCGGTGCCGTGGTTTCGGTCAGGCCGTAACCTTCCAGGATCTGGAGGCCGATGCCTTGGAAGAAGTGGCCCAGGCGTTCGCCCAAGGGGCCACCGCCGGAAACAGCGTGGGCCACATGGCCGCCCATGGCTGCCCGCAGCTTGCTATAGACCAATTTGTCGAACAGGGCGTGCTTGAGTTTGAGGCCCAACCCCACGGAGCCGGACTGGCGGGCCTTGGAGAATGCGATGGCAGTGTCCACGGCCCGGTGGAAGATGGCGCCCTTGCCGCCGTCTTCGGCCTTGGTCAGTGCCGAGTTGTAGACCTTCTCGAAGACGCGCGGGACGGCGAGGATGAACGTAGGCTGGAAACTCTGGAGGTCCGCCAGCAGGTTCTTGATGTCGGGCGTATGGGCCACCTTGACTCCACCGGCCACAGCCAGCACCGAGATGAAGCGCGCAAACACGTGGGCCAGCGGGAGGAACATGATGGTCTTTGCGGACTCGTTGATGATTTCGCCCAAGGCAGCCCTGGCGTTCTCGGACAGTTCCACAAAGTTGCCGTGCGTCAGTTCGCAGCCCTTGGGGCGGCCGGTTGTCCCGGAGGTGTAGATGATGGTGGCCAGATCGGCGAGGCCTGCGGCGGACCTGCGCGCTTCAAGTTCTTCGTCGGAGACGCCGGCTCCGGCGGCACGCAGGGCGTCCAGGCCGGCTCCCTCCAGTTGCCACACGTTGGTCACGGAAGAGATGTCCTCGGCGGCCACGGCCTGCCGGATCACGTCCTCATGATGGGCCGCTTCGCCGAAAGCGGCCACGGCGCCCGAGTCGCCCAGGTTCCAGGCGACCTGCGACGGTGAGGAGGTCTCATAGATCGGAACGGAGACCGCTCCTGCATGCCAGATCGCGAAGTCAACAAGCGACCATTCATACCGGGTCCTGGACATGATTCCGACGCGATCGCCGGCACCTACTCCGCTGGCGATGAGGCCCTTGGCGAGGGCTTTGACGTCGGCAAGGAAGTCGGTGGCACGGATGTCCTGCCACTGGCCGTTGGCATCCAGCTTGGCGAACAGTGCCGGGTTGGAAGGCTTGGCAGCCTCCCGGACCAGAAGGTCCGTGATGTTGGTTTCCGGGGCGACATTGACGAGGGGAGGAACACTGATTTCACGCACGGTAGCTCCTTTGATATCCACGGGCCACGAGGGGGCTGCTTCCACTCTAGTATGCCCACTCATGGAGGTGTGTCCTATTTCACCTACTGGCGGGTAACTTTACGGATCTGGTGGTGATTCGGGCAACTTGGGGCCATGTTGGTCAGCGGATGAAGCCCGGGGTGAATGCTCCGAATAGGATGATGGGATGCCCTCTCTTCGGTCCAGTTTCCGCGCCCGGCCCAAGCCTCCCGTCGCAGCCCGGAAGGATGTTCCATGGGCAGCCCGCCGGAGCCACCTGGGCAGGAGGGGGCTGGCCATCGGGATCGATATCGGCGGCACCAAAGTAGCTGCCGGGGTTGTTGATGCGGAGGGCCGGGTCTTGGCCGAGGCGCGGCGGTCCACTCCCGGTTCGGACCCCCGTGCCGTCGAGCACACCATCGCGGAGCTCGTCAACGAGCTCAGTGCCGAACACCGGATAGCCTCAGTCGGGATCGGCGCGGCGGGGTGGATGGACCTCGACGGCGGCACGGTGCTGTTCAGCCCGCATCTCGCCTGGCGTAATGAACCCCTGCGTGAGAGCCTCCAGAATCTGTTGCGGCGCCCGGTGCTGTTGACCAACGACGCCGATGCGGCGGCTTGGGCGGAATGGCGCTTCGGCGCGGGGCAGGGCGAAAGCCGCCTCGTGTGCATCACCCTGGGCACCGGCATCGGCGGTGCAATGGTGCTGGACGGGCGGGTGGAACGCGGCCGCTATGGTGTTGCCGGCGAATTCGGCCACCAGATCATCTTCCCGGGCGGGCACCGCTGCGAATGCGGCAACCGGGGGTGTTGGGAGCAATACGCCTCAGGCAACGCCCTCGGCCGTGAAGCGCGACAACTGGTCCGCACCAACTCCCCGGAAGGCCGCGCGCTCCTGGAAAGGGCGGGCGGCGTCGCGGACAGCATTACGGGGGCTGCGGTGACTGCGTTGGCCCTTGCCGGCGACGCGACGTCCCGCGAGCTGCTTGCCGACCAAGGCGAGTGGCTGGGCTTGGGGCTGGCCAACCTTGCCGCCGCGCTGGACCCCGGCATGTTTGTTATCGGCGGGGGATTGTGCGACGCGGGGGAACTGCTGGCAGGACCGGCGAGGGAAGCGTTTGCGAAAAACCTGACGGGTCGTGGGTTCCGGCCAATGGCCAGGATCGAGCTCGCCGCCCTCGGTCCGCGTGCCGGCATGATTGGAGCTGCTGACCTATCGAGGGTCAGTGGCCGTGCCCACAGCTAGAACCCGGCAACTGCCGCTCACCGGGGTGACTGCGCGAGGTGCCATTGACGCCTAGATGCGTGCGCCGTCGTCGTCCTCGTTCTTTTCGTGCGGAAGCCGCATGATGAGGTAGACAACGGAGGCAACAAACGCTCCCACAATGCCCAGGATGGCCAACAACGGTGCCGACCGCCAGAACATTGCAGTGAACAGCAGGGCGACGGGACCGCCCACCGCGCCGAGCCAAGCCAGCATGGTCAGCGGTTCGGTGCCAGCCAGGCTGGGTGGTTCTTCGGGGACGAAGGCGTCTCCGTCATCATCGACGTCGTAGTCCCGCGGGCCCGAGGACCGCCCCGCCTTCGCGGCGTCGGGGTCCGTTGACGGCGCCGGAGCAGGAGTGGCAAGCCCCAGGGGATCGAAGTCCCGGAATCCTTTGGGGCTTTCATCCCGGGCTACTCCTTGAGGAGCTGTTTCCCCCTGCAGGCCGGCAGTTTCATCAGCATCATGCAACGGCGAGGACTCGGTGGCTTCCAGCCGGGCCACGAGATCCATCCAGATGGCGTCGTCCTCATTGTTGGCGCTTTGGTCGGCGGAGTTGGGATCAGGCCTGTTCATCGGCTTTTTCCTTTTCAGGGGAGGGTCCGCTGCCGGTCAGGGCGGCCATGGTCTTCTGGATGAATTCCACCGTGCCTGCGAAAATCTCCGGGGCATCGTTGTCGAGCGTCGCCACGTGGCGGCTGTTGCCCAGGTAGCTGACATCCACGGGGGCCTGCACCCGGGATCGCAGGAATTCCAGGCTCGCGTTGGACACCACGTTATCCACCGTGGAGCGGAAGACCCGCACGGGAGTACTGATCCGCGGAAGGATGGCCGCAGTATCCCTGTACATCTTTTTCAGTTCATGGGCCGCCGCAACGGGGGTCCGTGCGTACGCCCCTTCGTCCTGGTCCGGCTTCAGGATGTCGTTGGCGATGGCCGGCGTACTCTTCACCACGTACTTGAGGGCAGCAACAATGGCCGCACGGGGATCATCGAGGACAAGCCCCGGATTGACCACGATGGTTCCTGCCACCGGCCGCGTCGCCGCGATGCGCAATGCCAGCGTTCCGCCCATGGAGAGTCCGGCAGCGAAGACGTAATCGCACTCTGAAGCCAGTTCCCTGTAAGCCAGGTCCACGGCGCCGTGCCACTCCCGCCAGGAACGGGTCGCCATGTCCTGCCATGTGGTTCCGTGGCCCGGCAGCAGCGGAAGCCGGACTGCGTATCCGGCTGCCGCAAGGTGCTCGGCCCAAGGACGCACGCTGTGGGGGCTTCCCGTAAATCCGTGGGACATGACCACGCCCACACGCGGGCCGGTGCCGTTCCAGCTGCTCAGGAAGGGCGAGAAATCGGGAAGCATTTTCATGATGACTCCGAGGCTACTCTGTCCTTGGCATGCTGGCGGAAAAACGCAGCTGATTCTTCGAAGATCGTGGGAGCATCCACGTCAAGTGTCGCCACGTGCCCGCTGCCCGGAAGGCTGACCACCTTAAGCCGGGACGGGGCCAGGTGCTTGGTGATCATGTCGAGGGAGCTTGGTGGGATGACACCGTCCACCGCCGACTTGAAGACAAGTGCAGGCGCTTGGACCTGTGGCAGTGCGCGGCTGGCCTGGCGGAAGAGCTTCTTCAGCTCGTGGACCGACTTCAACGGCGTCTTCGAGTAGTCCCCGTTTTCGGTGGGGGCCGCTGTAGGCTTTTCTTCCTCTATGGGAGTGGTGGTCCGCATGACGTACTTAAGCGCACCCACATACCGGACCCGGCGATCGTAAAAGCTCAACCCCGGATTCACCAGGACCAGGCCGGGAACATCGTGCAGCGACGCAATGCGCAGGGCGACGGCTCCGCCCATGGACAGCCCGGCCACGAAGCAGGTTTCTGTCCGACCCGCGAGGTCCAGGTAGCTCTGCTCGAACGTCCTGTACCAGTCCTGCCAGCGGGTTGTCGCAAGATCATGCCAACTGGTCCCGTGTCCGGGGAGCAGCGGTACGGACACAGCAAAGCCTTGCTCAGCCAAATACTCCGCCCAAGGCAGCACGCTCAGCGGACTGCCGGTGAAACCGTGGCAAATGGCGATCCCGGTGGAGGCGTTGGCTCCGTGTCCGGGGTGGTGGTAGGCGAGCGGCGGCGGGGCAGCCTCGTTGCGTTCCGTCATGGCTCCATCGTGTCACTGTTCCGGACATTTCTCACTGGAGTAGGGTTGCTGGTGAGCCGCCCGGCAGCCCGGGCGCACGCCAGCCACCGGCCGTGAGAGGACAAGCGTGTTCTATTGGGTCATGAAGAGGATCTTTCTCGGTCCTGTTCTCAAGCTCCTGTTCAGGCCTTGGGTGAAAGGGCTGGACAACGTTCCGGAAACCGGCCCGGCGATCCTGGCATCCAACCATCTGTCCTTCTCGGACTCGATCTTCCTTCCCTTGCTGGTACACCGGCCCGTGATCTTCCTCGCCAAATCCGAGTACTTTACGGGCAAGGGCCTCAAGGGACGGCTGACGGCGCTCTTCTTCCGGCTCAGCAACCAACTGCCCATGGACCGCTCCGGAGGTGCAGCTTCCGAGCTGTCACTGCAAGCCGGAAAGGACGTCCTGAACTCAGGCGGCCTCCTTGGCATCTATCCGGAGGGTACCCGCAGCCCGGACGCCAGGCTCTACCGCGGCAAGGTCGGCGTGGCCAAGCTCGCACTCCAAACCCGTGTCCCGGTGGTGCCCGTGGCCATGATCGGGACCGAGAAAGTGCAGCCCATTGGCAAGCGGCTCCCGAACATCCGCAGGATAGGCATCATTTTTGGCCAGCCCCTGGACTTCAGCCGCTATTACGGCATGGAAGAGGACCGGCTGATCCAACGAGCGGTCACGGACGAAATCATGTACGAACTGATGCGCCTGTCCGGCCAGGAATACGTGGACGAGTACGCGGCCGTGGTCAAGGCCCGGTTGGCCGGCAAGGGGCCGGAGCCCGTGGAGAAAATCGAAGCGGCCCAAGACTCGGCAGCGGACATTGCCGACGACCGGGATGAACCCGGAAGCGAGGAACCGAAGGCCGTCTGACAGCCACGCATCGGACCGGCGGACTGTGACGCATCAGGCAGGGACAGTTACGCCTGCAGTGCCCCAACGGTGCCGGAGGCTACTACTCTTGAAGGGTGACTGAGCTAACCGCGAACACCGCACTTCCTGAATCAGACCCCCTCGCCAGCACCGCCCAAAGCGGCGCTGCCAACTACCCCGGGCTCGATGCCTGGCGGGACATGCCGATCTCACAGCAGCCCACCTGGTCTGACGCTGAAGTCTTCAAGGCCACCGTCAAGGAGCTCTCAGTGGTTCCGCCCCTGGTATTCGCCGGCGAAGTAGACGTACTCCGGGGACGCCTCGCTGCAGCTGCCCAGGGCAAGGCATTCCTCCTTCAGGGCGGCGACTGCGCCGAGACCTTCGAAGCCGCCACCGCTGACAAGATCAGCGCAAGGGTCAAGACCATCCTCCAGATGGCCGTGGTGCTCACCTATGGTGCGGCGATGCCGGTCATCAAGATGGGGCGCATGGCAGGCCAGTTCGCCAAGCCGCGCTCGTCCAACGAGGAAACCCGCGATGGCGTGACACTCCCTGCGTATCGCGGCGACATCGTCAATGGCTACGATTTCACCCCTGAGTCCCGGGCGCACGACGCCGGCAGGATGCTGCAGGCCTACCGCACATCCGCGTCCACCCTCAATCTGATTCGTGCCTTCACCCAAGGTGGCTTTGCGGATCTGAGGCTGGTCCACCAGTGGAACAAGGGCTTCACGGAGAACCCCGCCCACGCCCGCTACGAGTCACTTGCCCGTGACATCGATCGTGCCATCTCGTTCATGGACTCCTGCGGTGCTGACTTCGAAGCACTGAAGCGCGTTGAGTTCTTTGCCAGCCACGAAGCACTGCTGCTGGACTACGAGCGCGCGCTGACCCGTATCGACTCGCGCACGGGCCTGCCGTACGACACATCGGCCCACTTCCTCTGGATCGGCGAGCGGACACGCGAACTCGATCACGCCCACGTGGACTTCCTTTCGCGCGTCCGCAACCCGATCGGCGTCAAGCTTGGACCGACTACCAGCGGTGATGACGCGTTGCGACTGATCGACAAGCTGGACCCAAACCGCGAACCCGGCCGCCTGACGTTCATCACCCGCATGGGTGCCAAGAATATCCGCGAGAAGCTGCCGGCCGTCGTCGAACGCGTCACGGCTTCCGGTGCGCAGGTCCTCTGGGTAACCGACCCGATGCACGGCAACACGGTCACGTCCCCCAACGGCTACAAGACCCGCAATTTTGACGACGTCATCGACGAAGTCCGCGGCTTCTTCGAGGTCCACCATTCGCTGGGCACGGTTCCGGGTGGCCTGCATGTGGAAATGACCGGGGACGACGTCGCAGAGTGCCTCGGCGGAGCTGACCCCATCGACCAGGAGGCGTTCCTGGACCGCTACGAATCCGTGTGCGACCCGCGTTTGAACCACATGCAGTCACTCGAGATGGCCTTCCTGGTGGCGGGAGCCCTGTCCAAGCGCTGACCGTCCGGCGGTAACCGCTGTTTCTTGAACCGCAGAAGGGGCGGCCCGGCTGAGTCCGGGCCGCCCCTTCAGCCGTTTAACGGCTTGGAGGATTTGGGCCTATACGACGGTCAACGTGATGACCGAGCCTTCGGGCACTTCCGCATCGACGGGATTCTGGTCGCGCACAGTGCCGAAGAAGCCACCCAGGATTTCATTGACTTTGACGTCGAAGCCCAGTTTCCTCAGCTCCTTTTCGGCATCGTCTGCCTGTTTCCCGATAAAGCTTGGAACCTTGACCATCTTCGGCCCCTTGGACACAGTCAGCGTCACGGATTCACCCCGGACCAGCGTTCCATTGGCAGGTGACTGGGATACGACTGCGCCCTTGGGAACGCTCTTGTCATTGACTGTTTCAGGGGCGATCACGGCTTTGAGTCCTGCATCCTGAAGGGCCTGGACGGCAGCATCCTGCGGAAGTCCCCGAACATCCGGAACCGGAATGGGCTGAGGTCCTTTGGACACCGCCAAGGCCACCGGGGTTCCGTGGCGGACTTCAGTTCCCTTGGCCGGGTCCTGGGAAAGAACGACGCCGGCCGGAACTTTCTCGTCGAAGACTTCGGTGACGTTGCCGAGGGCCATCTCGGCGGCATTCAAGGCATTCTTTGCCTGGTCCAGTGTTCCACCGGTCAAGTCCGGCAAAGCGAACAGTTGGGCGCCCTTCGAAACAAAAAGCGTGATCGGCTGAAACTTCCGTATCACCGCGCCCGTGGCCGGTTCGGTGCCTACCGCGAGCCCTGCCTGGATGTCGTCGTCAAAGACATCACGCGGTTCTGACTGGAAGCCCGCGGTCCGAAGCAGTTGCTGCGCTTCGGCCACGGTTTTGTTCTTGACGTCAGGCACAGTGCCCGGGGAACCGGGCCCCATGCCAAAGAACCAACCGGCGGACCCGGCGAGCAGAGCAAGGATCACGATCACAATGGTCCAGATGACACCCCTGCGCCTGGGATTGCCTTCACGCAACGGGCGGACGGGCGTGGCCGCGGCGCGTGCCTGGTCTTTGGCTCGTTGGCGTTCGAGCCGCTTCAACTCCCGTTTGCCGGGTTGCCGGATGTCTTCGTCCACCCCGGGAACGGCCAATCGGGCATGCTGTTGGTGTGCTCCGGCCGCTGCCATGACGGTGGTGGGGTTGCTCTGGTGCGAAATGAATTCAGTCGGAGAAGCGGTGGTGGCTATTGCCTCCGTAGGGTTCTCCTGGCGGCTGGGCGCCTTGCTGTTCAGCGGGGCAGCCACGCTTACGGGGGAGAGCGGCCGGGAAGATGCCTGCCTCAGGTCCAACTGCTCATCGCTTAGGGTAGTCCGGATATGCCGTAGTTCAGAGAGTAAAGCTGAACCGTCCACAGGCCGGTTTTCCGCGTCCACTGCTGTGCACCACTGGACAAGTTCGTCCAGGTCGGCCGCGAGTCCGGGAGCTGCGTCGGAGGGACGGCCGACCACGGCGTTCACGTGCTTGTACGCCACCTGGATGGGCGATTCACCGGCGTAAGGCTGCTGCCCGGTGAGCATTTCGTAGAGCATGATGCCGGCCGAGTAGATGTCGCTGCGGGCATCCGCCGGTTGCCCCAGCACCAGTTCCGGAGCCAAGTACGCAACTGTCCCGATCAAGGCCCCTGTGCTGGTGGTCGCTGTGACGGCCCTGGCCAGGCCGAAATCGCCCACCTTGATGCGCCCGTCGTCGGCAATGAGAACGTTTTCCGGTTTGACGTCGCGATGGATCAGCCCCGAGGCATGGGCAGCCGCCAGGCCCTCGATGACAGGATCGATCAAGGCCAGGGCAAGGCGTGGCGGAAGCGCGCCCTGTTCATTGAGGATGTCGCGCAGGGTATGGCCCTTGACGTACTCCATCACCAGGTATGCGATGTGGCCATCTTCGCCTTGGTCCAGCACTCCGACTATGTGGGGGTGGGAGAGGCTCGCCGCCGCCTTGGCCTCGCGGCTCAATCGCTCCAGGAACGTGTGGTCATTGGCCAAATTCGGGTGCAGGACTTTGAGTGCCACGTCGCGCTCCAAGCGCTGGTCCGTGGCCAGGTAGACAGTGGACATGCCGCCCCTCGCGAGGCGGGACAGAACGCGGTAGCGCCCGTCCACGGTGGTCCCTATGAGGTGGTCCTGCAGTGGTTCTTGCACCTTATGATCCTAAACGAGGCAGGGAAGAGGCCCGAACCCCCGCGGGATCCGGGCCTCCTCCAAGGGTGCCGGGAAGGCTCAGCCGAAGGTGCGCTGGCGTGCCTTGATCGACTCGACGTAGCGCTTGGTGTCGTCGTACATGCCGTACTTGTTGACGGAGTACTGGCCTTGGTAATACCCGGCGATGGCGGTGTCCAGGTCCTTGCTTGTGGCAATGAGGGCCTTGATGATGGCTACTCCGGCGGTGGCGTTGTCGTAGGGGTCCAGGAGGTTGAGCTTCCGGCCCACAAGGTCCGATGCCCACTCCCCGGAGGAGGGAATGACCTGCATGGTGCCGATGGCGTTCGCAGGTGACACAGCCCGCTGATCGAAGCCGGATTCCTGTTCGGCAAAGGCCAAGGCCAGGGAAGGACTCACACCCATGCGCCGTGCGGTGTCGGCCACGATGGTTTTCATCTCCGCCCGGCTGGGAACGGGTGAAGCGTTCAGCAATGCCTTGTTCTCGTTGGCCGAGCTCACGACGGCCGCCGGGTACGTGAAACCCAGGAAGGAACTGGGTACCAACGGCTTGGTCTCCGAGGCCGGCTGCAGCGAGGAACCGCCTGGAATGGTGAGCTTCTGGCCCGGGTAGATGACGGTTGTAGCCGAAACGTTGTTCGCACTCATCAGCGCAGACAGGGAAACGCCGTTCCGGGAGGCAATCGAACTGAGGGTGTCGCCTGCCTTGATGGTGTAGGAGCCCGTGCTGGCTTGGGGTGCGGGTGCAGGCGCCGGTGCGGGGGCGGGCGCAGGAGTGGACGGTGCCGAACCGCCGCTTACCTTGATTTTTTGGCCCGGGTAGATGATGGAGCTCCCACTCAGGCCATTCCAGGAGAAAACGCTGGACAACGGGACGCCGTGACGGGCGGCGATGGCTCCGAGCGTATCACCGGACACCACAGTGTAGGTCGTGGCATCGACGGGGGCGCTCGGGGCAGGAGCCGCGGGCTTCTCGGGGGCAGCCGGGGCGGTGCCGGTCAGCTTGATGGTTTGGCCCGGGTAGATGAGCGTGGTTGGCGTGAGGTTGTTCAACCGGAGGACCGCTGACGTGTCCAGGTTGAAGCGGCGGGCGATGGCGCTGATGGTGTCACCGCGGACCACCTTATAGGTGTCGGGAACGGAAGGGGCCATGGGGCGCAATGCCGCAGGAAGAGTTGCCGCAACAGCCTGCGCAGGGATGACGGATCCGACCTTTGCTGCCTGTGCCTTCATGGCCGCTGCGAGCGTGGCCGGGATCTTCCTGGGCTGAGGTGCCGGTGCAGCGGTGGCTGGCTGGGCCACAGCAAGCGAGGACAAGACCACGGCGGGAAGCGCAGCCGTGGTTGCCGCGATAACCGGCATGCTCATGGTTCGTTTCGTCGAGCGGGGCGTGGTCATGGAGTGTGTCCTCATCTTTGCAGCGGGAATGGAGTTTGTTGCCGCTGTTACCAGTGTTGCGAATGTTACTGATGTTATCAATGATGCAAGTGTGATCAGTGTGAATCTCTCACACTTATTCAATCGGCACAACAATTCATTCCGTTCGGGAATCCGCGCAGGGAATTTGTCCGAGGCGCACGGCGTATTGGCTGGGCGGTGTGAACCGCCGTCGGACTCCGGCTAGGCGAGCGGCAGTGGGGCGTGGCAACCTTGTTCCGTGAGTAATGTAGAAAGCCTTGTTTCTGACTGGCTGCCACTGCCGGATGTCGCGGAGCAGTTGGGAGTTTCCATCACCAAAGTCCATGGACTGCTGGACGAACGCGCGGTAGTGGCCATCAGGCGGGGAGAACGAAATATCCGTTCAATCCCGGCATTGTTTATCCAGGACGGACACGTAGTCGACAGTCTCAAGGGAACCATTGCGGTCCTCAGCGACGCCGGGTACAACGACGAAGAACTCATTGTGTGGTTGTTCACCCCCGATGATTCATTGCGGGGTCGCCCGATTGATGCCCTGCGCGAAGGTCGGAAGACGGAAATCCGTCGTCGCGCCCAATCCCTGGCCTGGTAGGGAGGGCGCCGCTCCTGCGGGCAGCGGCAATTAACACGGACGACGGCGGTACTTTACCGCCGTCGTCCTGTTACCGGAGGCCTGCTGCTCTTCGGTGGACCATGCTGCTTGTGTTGGGCGCTTGCTCCTGCCTAAGCGGCGGCTCCTGGCTAAGCGGCGCGGCTGACTGCCGCTTCGGCCAGTTGACGCAAAGCCGTGAGCGGCAAATCAGCCAAGGGTAGCCGTTCCAATGCGGCAAAGGCTTTATCGCTGAGTTCCGCAATCAATGACTCCGTGGCCTCGAGGGCACCGCAGTCAACAATGATCCGGCGGATTTCAGCCACCTCATCCTCACCCAGGTCCTGCCTCCCGAGCATGGCGTGGAGGTAGGCAGCGTCCGCGGCCGGCGCCTGGTTGATCGCGAATCCGACCAGGACAGTCCGTTTGCCTTCCCTGAGATCGTCGCCGGCCGGTTTGCCGGTGGTCCCGGGGTCGCCGAAGACTCCCAGGACGTCATCCCGTAACTGGAATGCCTCCCCGAGGGGCAGTGAAAACGCTGAATACCCCTGCAATAAGTGGTCGGGTGCCCCTGCCAAGGCCCCGCCCAGTGCCAGCGGATGCTCAGTGGAATACTTAGCGGATTTGTAGCGAATGATCGATTTTGCGCGTTCAACCGATCCGGCTGCGTCGCGGACAGGCCCTGCCACTTCTTCAAGGATGTCCAAATACTGTCCAGCCATGACTTCGGCGCGCATGAGATTGAAAATGTGGCGGGCTGCGGTACCCGACCCCGCCCTGCTGCCGATCTGTGTGAAGGACTCTTCGCTGAAGGACAAGCAGAGGTCGCCCGTGAGGATGGCAGCTGCGTGGCCGAAGCGTTCATCGTCCAAGGCCCACCCGTTCAGCTGATGGAGCTGGCTGAACCGCCTGTGTACGCTGGGACCCCCGCGGCGGGTATCGGATCGGTCAATGATGTCGTCGTGGATCAGGGCTGCGGCTTGGAAGAGCTCAAGGGCGCATCCGGCCGTCACGATTTCGGCGTCGGACGCAGAGCCTCCTGCGCCTCTCCACCCCCAATAACACATGAGGGCGCGGAGCCGCTTACCTCCCGTGACCAGATTCGAAATGGACGTTATTAACGGATCAACGTCGGGGGAAATGCCCGCCATGACGTGCTGTTGGTGGGACAGGAACTCATGCAGCTTGTCCGCCACGCCGTCGATGAAGCGGACCTGCTCCGTGAGGAGTTGCGACGCCGGCGTCACTTGACGGATCCGGCTGCCACGTTGGCGCCGATGGTGAAGGTGGAGACGCCTTCCTTCTGCCGGACCGAGAGGTTCACGGTTTCTCCGTCACCGCGAACGAAATCTATGGAGGTGACGTTGCCCACGGCTTCGGGCCCCGGGACCACTTTGAAGCCTTGGGCTTCAAGGGAGGCTTTGTAGTAGTCCACCACGCCTTCCGGTGGGGCCTTGACCGTACCTACCAGGGCAACCGTGGCCGGGGAAACGTTTTTGTCAAAGCTGCTGGAACGTACGGATGTCTTCGGCATCACCGGAATGAGCTGCTGTGGGAATCCCGGAACAAGGGCGCCAACGGTCGCTGTGGCTCCGGGGACCGGCGAGGCAGGGGAGCCATCGGTAGCAGGCGGCGTGGACGTGGCGGAAGCCGAAGGCGCAGGTGGTTCGGTGGAGGAAACACTGGAATCCACGGAAGGGGAAGGGGCCGCTGAGCCGTCGGATGATGGGGTGCAGGCGGTGGCCGCAACAGCGAGACCTACTGCGAGCAGGGCAAACCCTCGCGCTTGGGGAGTTCCAAAGAGCTTCACAGGGGTATCCTTCCTTGGGCTGACGCCGGACTGTGCTCCCAGTTTAGTCAGTGGGCGGGCATAGTATTGCCGTTGTGAGGCAGGAAGCATTTGGTGGCGCCCAAGGGGGCGGCAGCGGTCCGGCCCGCAGCGCTAAAGATGCCCTGCGGGATTTGAGGCGAACCAGCATCCTGCACGTGGACATGGATGCCTTTTTCGTGTCAGTGGAATTGCGCACGCGGCCCGAATTGCGGGGCAAGCCCGTTATCGTGGGGTTTCCCGCGGAACGTTCGGTAGTGTTGTCGGCCTCCTATGAGGCCCGGGCAACCGGCGTCAAGTCGGCCATGCCCATGGCTGTTGCCATGCGGATGTGCCCCGCCGCTGTGATCATTCATCCCCGGCATAAGCTCTACTACGAAGTATCCGGGCAGCTGATGGAGATCTTCGCCTCGGTCACGGACCTCGTGGAGCCCCTCAGCGTTGACGAGGCCTTCCTCGATGTGGGTGGCGCTATCAGGCGCCTCGGATCACCTCTTGACATTGGACACCTCATCCGCCGACGTGTTCAGGCTGAACTCGGCATCACGGCGTCGGTTGGTATCGCGGGCACCAAGTTCGTGGCCAAGATCGCATCCACGCGCTGCAAACCCGATGGCATCCTGCAGATCGATGCCGCTGATACCGTTCCATATCTGCACAGCCTTCCCGTCAATGCGTTGTGGGGAGTGGGCGGCAAAACGGCGGAAGTGCTCGCCCGTCTTGGCATCCGTACGGTGGCGGATGTGGCTGCCACTCCGGTCGCGTCCTTGAAGAAAGTCCTCGGAGCGAGCGGAGCGCACGTGCACCGGTTGTCCATGGGCATCGATCCCAGGCCTGTCACGCCCACCCGGCTGGAGAAAAGCATCGGCGCGGAAGAGACGTTTGCTACCGACACAGCTGATGACGCCCTGGTGTATCGGGAGCTGCTGAGGTTGTCACACCGCACGGCTTCCCGGCTGCGCAGCTCGGGGATGCTCACCCGCACCATCGCCCTGAAATTGCGTTACTCGGACTTCTCCACGGTGACGCGCAGCCGCACGCTCCATACGCCGATTGACAGCGCCCAACTCATTTACCAGGTCGCCGTACAGCTCGTGGAAGCCCTCGGACCCCGGCCCATGAGCGTCAGGCTTGTCGGCGTCCGCGCGGAACAATTGGAACCGGCGGGCCAGACGTCCATGCAGCTCAGCCTCGACCGCCGGGACGATAACTGGCGTGCTGCCGAACAGGCCCTGGACAGGGTCGCCGAACGTTTTGGATCAAAGACGCTGCTTCCCGCGAGGTTGCTTGAACCCGGAAAGCCTTCAGAAGGGAAATAGCATCCGAGAGAGAAGTGATTGGTAGCACCCTCCGGAGGCCTCTATCTGTCTTTCAGAACCGGGTCCGACAAACTATCCTAATTAGTACAGATATTTAGATCGTCTGGACAGTTGTTTCCTGAGCAGTCGGACCCGGGACGACCACTAAGAACAGTGGAAATTGCGGGAACGCTTTTCCGGGCCCGATCGTTTTGGAGACAGACGCATACGCCGCGTTTTGTCCAGGCGCTGGCTGACTAAAGGAGGTCGCGATGCCCCTCTCGGAGCACGAACAGAAGCTGCTTGAGCAACTCGAGAAGCAGCTTCATGAGGACGATCCGAAGTTTGCCAACACCATGGGGTCGGATCCCATCCGCAGTTGGTCCACCCGACACGTGATAATCGGTGTGCTCGGCGCCATCGCCGGCATCCTGCTGTTGCTCGTTGGCGTCTCGCTTCAACAGATCTTCGTAGGCGTTCTGGGGTTCGTCGTGATGGGGGCGGGCGTGTACTTCGCTACGTTGCGCGGCTCGTCATTCGGTAAGTCCCGCAAAGGCAAGCCTGGAAAAACCAAGTCCAAGAGCTCGTTCATGAGCAATCTCGAAGAGCGCTGGGACGAACGTCGCCGCGACGACAACTGAGCACTGACCACACCTGAGCACCTCCGGCGCAGGGCCGTGCCCCGCGCCGCAGTGCTGCTGTACGTCTCCCGTTGATGGTGTCCCGGCTTATAAGTTGTCGCTGATGCCGCCTTGAGCCCCCTCAGGCGGGCGCTCTCTCATGGATGGCCCTTTTGGGGCGGACGCTCTCTCATGGTTGGCCCCTTTGGGGCGGACGCTCTCTCATGGTTGGCCCTTTTGGGGCGGACGCTCTCTCATGGATGGCCCTTTTCGACCTATGTTCTTATAGACCCGCCTGGCGGGTCTTTTGCATTTAACGAACATTCAACGAACAGGTGCAACCCAGCCCTCCACTTCCCACCCCGTCCTCCACTTCCCACCCAGCCCTCCACTTCCCACCCCGTCCTCCACTTCCCACCCAGCCCTCCACTTCCCACCCCGTCCTCCACTTCCCACCACTGGCCCAAATCCGCGTAATGGCGGGGATCCTAAAACTCAAAGTGGTGGAGAAACGCGCGACAGTGCGTTGACTGTGGGGCGATGTGGAGTAAAGTGGAGCGCATAAGAGGTTAATGGCAGCGTTGGGTATGTGCGGGCACCTTGAGCGAGGGGCGGTGGGCCAGTGTTTCTTGGCACCCACTCGCCGCGTCTCGATGAAAAGGGCAGGATCATACTTCCCGCGAAGTTCCGCGAGGAGCTTGCCGAGGGATTGGTCCTCACGAGGGGCCAGGAGCGCTGTATTTACGTCTTCAGCCAGAAGGAATTCGAACGTATTCACGAATCGATGCGGGAGGCACCACTGTCTTCCAAACAGGCTCGTGACTACATCCGGGTTTTTCTGTCCGGAGCCTCTGATGAGGTACCTGACAAGCAGGGGCGCGTCACCATTCCGCCGGCGCTCCGGGCCTATGCAGGACTAGGTCGGGAGTTGGCAGTCATTGGTGCCGGTACCCGTGCAGAGATCTGGGATGCCGAAGCTTGGAACGAATACCTCACCGAGAAGGAAGCCGCCTTTTCGGAAACCGACGATGACAATCTGCCTGGTTTTTTCTAGCGCAGGTGGGGCACTGCCCCGGTTCTTGGATGGGATCTCCAGCCGCCCATCGAACTGTCTTCCTGGCTCACCTTCCCCGGAGCCAGGCCGGCAGGACGATAGGCGCGGATGGGGATCCGACCCAAGAACAGCATGCAAGCGATTGACGAAAGAGGAGGCAGCGTGGACGAGCAGGACGCGGCAAAGCGCACATCGGAACGCCACGTGCCCGTTCTCAAGGATCGCTGCATCAACCTGCTCGCTCCCGGCTTCGAAGCTGCCAGGAAGCGCGGTGAAACTCCCGTGGCCATCGACGCGACCCTTGGCATGGGTGGCCACTCGGAAGCCATGCTGCAGCGCTTCCCGGATCTCCACCTGGTGGGCATCGACCGTGACGAAGAGGCCCTTGCTCTTGCCGGGGCGCGGCTGGAACCCTTCTCTGCACGGACTGATCTCGTCCACGCCGTCTATGACGAAATCGAAGACGTCCTGGCGGATCTTGGCATAGCTGAAGTTCACGGCATCCTTATGGATTTGGGTGTGTCTTCCCTGCAACTGGATGAGAGGGAGCGCGGCTTCGCCTACTCCTACGACGCTCCGCTGGATATGCGGATGGACACCAGCCGGGGACAAACCGCCGCGGACGTGGTGAACACGTACAGCGAAGAGGACCTCGTTCGGATCATCCGCAAGTGGGGCGAAGAGAAGTTTGCCGGAAGGATCGCCAACAGGATTGTTGCCGCAAGGAACGAAAAACCCTTTGCCACCACGGGAGAGTTGGTCGAGCAAATCCGGGCAGTGGTTCCTGCGGCGGCAGCCAAGAGCGGTGGGCACCCTGCCAAACGGACCTTTCAGGCTTTACGCATCGAGGTCAACGAGGAACTCGACGTCTTGGAGCGGGCAGTACCGGCGGCGGTTGCTGCCACGGCCATGGGCGGGCGGGTTGTAGTGATGTCCTATCACTCGCTGGAGGACAAGATCGTGAAGTCCGTTTTCCAGGCCGGATCCAAGTCGTCTGCACCCCTTGGATTTCCGGTGGAACTCGAGGAACACAAGCCCGAACTGAAAACACTGACCAAGGGCACGGAAGTGCCCACAGCACTGGAAATAGCCGAGAACCCACGCGCGGCGTCTGCCCGCCTCAGGGCCGTGGAACGCATCAAGCCAAGGAGAGTCGCATGAGTAACGCCGCAGCGAAGACACTGCCCTCCGTGGTGGGCAACACCGCCCGCGTGATGCCCGCTCCCGCCGGAAAGCCCGACGCCGGACGCAAGGTCCGCACGCCGCTTTCACTCGTCCGCAGTGCCCCGGGCAAGCGACGGACCCCTTTCGTAGTGCTCTGCTTTGTGGTCCTGGCGGCCGCACTCCTCACGGTGTTGGTCCTCAATATCTCCGTGTCCACAGCCCAGTACCAGTTGGTGCAACTCAAGGCTGAGGCTGCCACGCTCAATAAGGAAAACCAGGATCTGACACAAAAGAAGCAGAACTTCGAGGCTCCACAGAATTTGGCTGCAAAGGCCGCAGAATTGGGAATGGTAGCGTCCACCGTCAAGGGCCAGATCGATCTGGACACCATGTCGGTCACCGGAAAGGCAACACCGGCGGTCAAGGGAGACAATCCTGCAGCGCTGATTGCCCCTCCGGCGGTCGCCGGCCAGCTCGACGTCGTTCCACCAGCCACCACCAAGGAGCCGTTGGAGACCCGTAAGCCGGTAACACCCGCTGCCCCGGCCGCAAAGCCGGAAGCAACACCCGCCGCCCCCGTGGTGGAACTGCATGGAGGCTCAGTACCGGGTCCCCAGCAAAAGGAACCAGGGCAGTAGCCCACCGTCCACTGAAACAAGGTCAGCAGCAAGGAAACAACGTGGCGCAAAACCCCGGCAAATCGAAAAAGACGAAGGCGCCGGCGGCAAGGAAACGGCTGCGGATCGGCCTTGGCATCATGCTGACCTTGCTCCTTGTTGTGGGCGGCAAGCTCTTCATGGTCCAAGGCCTGGACGTCGGGGGCATGGCAGAGGCGGCGCTGGAGAGCAGGCTGAGGCCGCAGAGCCTGCCCGCGGAACGGGGCGAGATCGTCGACGCCAATGGCACGGTCCTGGCCAGCAGCGTGATCCGGTACAACATCGTGGTTGACCAGGTCTTGAACACGGGAACGGCCGAGTTCAAGCGGTACAACGACAAAACCGAAGAAGTGGACACCATCTCCCGTGACCAGGGTATCTCCGAGTTGGCCACGCTCCTCGGTGTGGACGTCGCGAAAATCCGTGAATCGCTGACTGGTGACAAGAAGTATTTCGTTGTGGCCAAGGACGTCAAGCCTGAACTCGAGGACCGCATCTCCAAACTGCACATCCCAGGCATTGCGGCGGAGGGCGTCAGCAAGCGCGTGTACCCGAACGGCAGCGTTGGGGGTGGAGTAGTGGGCTTCCTCCAGGACGGAACCACGGGCCAGGCCGGCATAGAACAGACCCAAGACGAACTCCTGCGGGGAGTGGACGGCAAGCGTGTGTTCGAAATCGGGGCCGATGGCCTCCGAATTCCGGTTGCCACCGACGAATTGACGCCGGCTGTGGACGGGACCGACGTCAAACTGACCATCAACACGGACATCCAGTACTTTGCCCAGCAGGCGATCCAAAGCCAGGTGAACAAACTCAATGCTGAGTGGGGCGTCATTGTCGTCATGGATACCAAGACAGGCAACCTGATTGCCTTGGCGGACACCAACGCCCCGGACCCCAACGATCCCGGGAAGGTGGATGCCAAGGATCGTGGGGTGCGCGCTGTGACCGCCGCCTATGAGCCCGGCTCGGTGGAGAAGATGATCACGGCTGCAGCGGTCATCGAGGAGGGTAAGTCGAGCCCCTTGGATCACTTCACCATTCCGTCGTCTTACACCATTGACGGGCAAACCTTCACGGACGCCTTTGAACACGGCACCGAGGAACGCACTCTTGCCGGAATCCTTGGCTGGTCCATGAACACCGGAACCGTAATGGCCGGCAGCAGGCTGACAAAGGAACAGCGCTACGACTGGTTGAAGAAATTCGGAATCGGCGAGCAGACGGATATCGGGCTGCCGGCGGAAGCGACGGGTATCCTCGCCAAACCCGAGCAGTGGGATGACCGCCAGCAGTACACGGTGCTGTTCGGACAGGGCGTGTCCCAGTCAACGCTCCAGACGGTGCGTGCCTACCAGAGCATCGCCAACGACGGCGTCATGCTTCAGCCCCGCCTTATCGACAGCTACATCACCCCGGAAGGCGAAGAACAAAAGGTTCCCGCCAAGGAATCCCGCCAGGTGGTGTCAAAGGAGACCGCGCAGCAGGTGCGGGACATCCTCGAAAGCGCTGTCACCGAGGGACAGATCAAGGACGCCGCGATCGATGGTTACCGGGTTGGCGCCAAAACCGGAACCTCGCAGGCACCCCGCGAGGACGGGCTTCCCGGCTTTGACGGCTACACCGCGTCCATGGTGGGTATGGCTCCCATGGACGATCCCCGGTTCATTGTGGAAGTCGTCCTGCAACGCCCCAAGGGGAGCATTTACGGCATCACCAACGGTCCTGTGTTCCGCTCCGTGATGGCCCAGGTCCTCCGGACCTACAACGTGGCTCCGTCAACCGGAACCCCGGCGCGCTTGCCGCAGTTCGTCAAGTAAGCTTCTTGGGCGTCTGTTTCGGCCAAAGAATCGATCCACCCTACCGACCCGGCGGCGCTGGCCACGGGCCGGCCGTTCCACCGAGCACCAACGGAGAACCACGTGTCAGAGCACAATGAGGCCGTTTCCAATGTCCACACCCCGGAGGCCGGCAGGTCCGGCTTCCGCCCAGGGTCAGTGGCTGCCGTGCCATTGGCGACCATCGGGGAAGCCCTGGGCGTTGCCGTGCCTGCTGGCGAGGAAAGCAGGGGAGTCACCGGCATTTCGCTGAACTCCCGTTCCATCGAATCCGGCGATCTCTACATGGCACTGCCCGGGGCCTCCCGCCATGGTGCCGATTTCGTCGTGCAGGCCGTCGACGCCGGTGCTGTCGCCGTCGTGACGGACGACGCCGGGGCACGCCAGCTGGCGCTGGCAGGTGACCAGCCGGTACCGGTGCTCATCGTGGAAGAGCCGCGTACCGCCGTCGGGCGTTTGGCTGCCCTGATCTACCGCAGCCAGCCGGACGACAGCGGGTCCCCGACGCTTTTCGGCGTGACCGGCACCAACGGGAAGACCACCACCACCTATTTCATCAATTCGCTGCTGCGCGCCCTGGGCCGGACCACGGGGCTCATCGGCACCATCGAGATCCTGGCAGGCGGAGATCCCATCCCCAGCCTTCTCACAACGCCCGAGTCCACGGACGTCCACGCTTTGCTTGCCCTGATGCGGGAGCGCGGGCTGGACGCAGCCTCGATGGAAGTTTCCTCTCATGCCATTTCTTACCACCGGGTGGATGGCGTGATGTTCGATGTGGCCGGATTCACCAACCTCACACAGGACCATCTGGACCTCCACGGGAGCATGGAGGAGTACTTCAGCACCAAAGCGGAACTGTTCACTGCCGGACGTGCCCGCCACGCGGTGGTGACGGTCGACGACGAGTGGGGCCGGAAGCTTGCGCACCTTGTGGACATTCCGTTGACAACGCTTTCCGCCACGTCCGGTCACCCGGACGCGGACTGGCGCATCGAGTCGACCTCCGCGCGGGGGCTCGGTACTGCTTTCGAGCTGCGGCACCGGGACGGCAGCGTCCTGCGCGTCCACACAGGCTTGCCGGGCGACTTCAACGTGGCCAATGCCGCCCTGGCCACCCTCATGGTCCTTGCCTCCGGCGTTGATCCGGAGATGTTGCAGTCGGCACTCGATGAGCATGATCCGTTCACTGTTGCCGTGCCGGGGCGGATGCAGTTGGTCTCTACCGCTCCTGCCTCCGTCGTTGATTTTGCCCACAATCCCGATGCCCTTGCCCGTGCCCTGGAAGCCGTGCGATCGCCGGAAGAAGGCTCCCGCGTCATCGTGGTTTTTGGTGCCACAGGACAGCGTGACCAAAGCAAACGTCCCACGATGGGGGCCATCGCCGCCCGCCTCGCCGATGTGGTGATCATCAGCGATGACGACCCCCACGATGAAGACGCTGCCACCATCCGTTCCGAGGTGCTGGCGGGCGCCTACGCTGCCCGGGACGCGGAAAACCTCGGAAGCGAGATCATCGAGTCCTATCCGCGGGACGCAGCCATCCGGCTGGCCGTGGAGATGGCCACAACGAAGGACACCATCCTCATCGCAGGGCGTGGACATGAAGTGTGGCAAGAGGTCAAGGGCGTCAACCTCGCACTTGACGACAGGGTCGAACTGCGGGCCGCCTTGACATCCAAGGGATTCAGCGTTTCAACGGACCAGCGGATAGAGTCCTAAACCGAGATGATTGCATTTACAGCGGCGGAGATCGCCGACATCACCCATGGCCGACTGACCGGGGACGGTGGCATCGTGCCCACTTCCGTGGTCACTGATTCACGCGAAGCCGTACCTGGATCGTTGTACGTGGCCAAGCCCGGCGAGCACGCCGATGGCCACGACTTCGTCGACGCCGCCGTCGAACGTGGAGCCGTCCTGGTCCTGGCCGAGCGTGATGTCACCGATGCCGCCGGACGGCCGTTCCCTGCCGTCGTCGTTGATGACGCCGTGCTTGCGATGGGTGCTCTGGCCGGCGAAGCGGTCCGGCGCATCCGCGCTGCCCGCCGAGAACGCGGTGAGGATTTCACCGTGATAGGTATCACCGGTTCAGCCGGCAAAACCACCACCAAGGACCTCCTCGCCGGTGTCCTGTCCACGGCAGGCCCGACGGTGGCTCCTCAGGGTTCGTACAACGGCGAGGTCGGCGTCCCCCTGACTGTCTTTACTGCCGATACGGATACCCGGTTCCTGGTCATCGAGATGGGTGCCACCGGCCTTGGCCACATCAAGTACCTCGCGGACATGGTCAAGCCGGATATCGGCGTCGTGCTCGTAGTGGGAACGGCGCATGCCGGCGAATTCGGCGGCATCGAGAACATTGCGAAAACCAAGGGCGAGCTGGTGGAAGCGCTGGGTGAGCACGGCACCGCTGTCCTTAACCTGGACGACCCCCGTGTGGCCGCCATGAAGACCCGGACCACTGCACGTGTGCTGGGTTTCACCTCATCTCCCGGAACCAACGAGGATGTAGAGGCCCGGAACGTCGTGGTCAACTCCGAGGGCTACCCGGACTTCGAATTGGTCATGCCCGACGGCGGTCCGGCCGTCGAGGTGAAGAGCCGCCTGATCGGCGGCCACCACGTGACCAACCTCTTGGCAGCTGCTGCCGCAGCCTTTGCAGCCGGCATCCCCACCGCCGATATCGCTTCCTCGCTGAGTTCGCAGTCGCCGGCCAGCCGCTGGCGCATGGAGCGTACTGAACGGCCGGACGGCGTCACCATCATCAACGATGCCTACAACGCCAATCCGGAGTCGATGCGGGCAGCGCTCCGTACGCTCGCGGACCTGGGGCAGGGGCGCCGCACCTGGGCAGTCCTGGGTGCAATGCTGGAGCTTGGGGAAGACTCGATCCGCGAGCACACCGCGGTGGGTACCCAGGTGGTTCGGCTCAACATCTCACGGCTTGTGGTGGTGGGACGCGAGGCGCGCGCCTTGTACGTATCAGCCATCCAGGAAGGTTCCTGGGGCGATGAATGTTCGTTCACCGAAACAGCCGAAGAAGCATACGAGCTCCTGCAACGGGAGCTGCAGCCCGGCGACCTCGTCTTGTTCAAGTCCTCCAACGGGGTTGGGCTGAGGCATTTGGGGGATCGGATAGCATTACCTCCACGGGCCCGTCCCAGCGGGGAAGAAGCGGCTGACCATGCCGCAGGCGAAGGGAACGAGCTCCTGTGATTGCACTTTTGATCGGCGCAGGTGTCGCCCTCCTGGTGGCCTTGATCGGGACGCCGCTCTTCATCCGGCTCCTTGTCGCCAAGAGCTACGGACAGTTCATCCGTGATGACGGACCGACATCCCACCACACCAAGCGCGGCACGCCCACGATGGGTGGCACTGTGGTGGTTGCCGCCGTCCTCATCAGCTACTTTGTGACGCATTTGATCATGTGGATGATGAATCCGCGGTCTCCAGGGCCTTCCGCATCGGGCCTGCTCCTGCTGTTCCTCATGGTGGGCATGGGATTTGTGGGCTTCCTGGATGACTACATCAAGATTTCGAACAAGCGCAGCCTGGGCCTGAACGCCCGTGCCAAGCTGATTCTGCAGGCCGCCGTGGGCATCATCTTTGCAGTGCTCGTGCTGCAGTTCCCCAACGAGGACGGGCTTCGGCCCGCGTCGACGCAGATTTCGCTTGTCCGCGATATCCCCTGGCTGGACCTGGCCTTTGGCGGCACCGTCCTGGGCGCCATCCTTTTCGTCGTTTGGTCGAACCTGATCATCACGGCCGCCACTAACGGCGTTAACCTGACCGACGGTTTGGACGGGCTGGCGGCGGGAGCGTCCATCATGGTTTTCGGTGCCTACACCATCATGGGAATCTGGCAGAACAACCAGGCCTGCGGCTCACCCCGCGAGGCCGGCAGCGGTTGCTACCAGGTGCGCGACCCCATGGACCTCGCACTGCTGGCCGCAATCCTCAGCGCTGCCTTGGTTGGTTTCCTCTGGTGGAACACCTCGCCTGCCAAGATCTTCATGGGGGACACCGGATCCCTCGCGATCGGTGGCGCCGTCGCCGCCTTCGCCATCCTTTCCCGGACCGAACTTCTCCTGGCGTTCATTGGCGGCCTGTTTGTCCTGATCACACTTTCCGTGATCATCCAGGTGGGCTATTTCAAGCTGACCGGCGGCAAGCGGGTCTTCAAGATGGCGCCACTGCAGCACCACTTCGAGCTGAAGGGCTGGGCGGAAGTCACCGTGGTTGTCCGTTTCTGGATCCTCGCTGGACTGTTCGTGGCCGCAGGCCTTGGAATCTTCTACGCTGAATGGGTGGTGCTGCTGTGAACGTAAGCCCCGAGACAACGCCGGCGAGCAACGATCGGCTCAAGGACCTCACCAGCTGGGACGCCGACTGGAGCGGCCTCCGCGTGGTGGTGACCGGAATCGGTGTGTCCGGCTTCGCCGCCGCCGATACCCTCATTGAACTCGGTGCCAGGGTGGTTGTGGTGGACGCTGCGACCACGGCCAAAGCCGAGGCCCAAGCCGACACGCTGAAAATCGTCGGCGCAGCGGATGTCCTGCTCGGTGCCGACGCCGTCAACTCCCTACCGCTCGTGGACGGCGAAAAGCCGGAACTCGTGGTCACGTCACCAGGATGGCGCCCTGACCAGGCTCTGCTCGCCGCCGCCAAACGGAAGCACATTCCGGTCTGGGGCGACGTTGAACTGGCCTGGCGCCTGAGGGTACGCGAAGGCCGGAAAACTGCCGACTGGTTGGCGATCACCGGTACCAACGGCAAGACCACCACTGTGGGCATGACCGAGTCGATGCTGCAGGCGGCCGGGCTCAAAGCGATCGCTGTGGGCAATGTGGGCACTCCCATCCTCGACGCCCTTCGCGATCCCGTGGATTACGACGCTTTCGCAGTGGAACTGTCAAGTTTCCAATTGCACTGGAGCCACTCCCTGTCACCCGTGGCCAGCGTTTGCCTGAATGTCGCCGAGGACCACGTGGATTGGCACGGTTCCTACGCCTCCTACCTGGCGGACAAGGCCAAGGTGTATGAGAACACCCGGAAGGCGGCGATCTACAACGCCGATCAGATCGAAACCGAACGCATGGTGGAGAACGCGGATGTCGTAGAGGGCTGCCGTGCGATCGGCTTCACCACCAACACGCCCGCCATCAGCATGCTGGGCGTAGTGGACGGCCTGTTGGTAGACCGGGCCTTCATTGCCGAGCGCAAGGACTCGGCGGCGGAACTCGCGGCAATGTCGGACCTCGGTCCCGTGGCCCCCCGCCACATGGTGGCCAATGCCCTGGCGGCAGCTGCACTTGTGCGGGCCTATGGTGTTGAACCCGCAGCCGTCAAGCAGGGGCTTGTCAACTACCTGCCCGGTGCGCACCGCATCCAGGTGGTTGCCAAGCACCACGATGTCCTGTGGATCAACGATTCCAAAGCCACCAATCCGCATGCCGCGTCAGCAGCACTTGCAGCTTTCCAGAACGTCATCTGGATCGCCGGAGGCCTCTCCAAGGGCGTCAACTATGACGAGCTCGTCAAGGAACACGCAGGCCGCTTGAAGTCGGTGGTGCTCATCGGCACGGATACCGCGGCCTTGGAAGGCTCCCTCCAGCGACACGCGCCGGATGTCCCCGTGATAGCGCAGCCCAAGGGCGACACTGAAAGTGTGCAGACCGCAGCCGGTACCGCCTCGTCGCCGATCTTTGGCGAGACCATCATGGCCCAGGCCGTGGCGGCGGCGGCAGGCGTAGCGGGGCCGGGAGACACAGTCCTCATGGCCCCCGCGGCTGCATCCATGGATCAGTTCTCTTCCTACGCTCACCGTGGCGACGCATTCGTCCAGGCAGTTCGCGAGCTCGTGGAAGGGCAGGCAAAGACCACCGAGGAGTAACAATGGTCAGCACGCCCACCCGCACCCGCGGCAAAGAGCCGCGGGACGGGAAACCCCGCGTCCCGCCTGGTGCCGGCAAGCAGTCCTCGGGTATCCGCGGACACGTCCGGAGCTTCTGGGAGGGCCTGGAAGGCAAGGGCAAAGCTCCCAACAGCTCCACGTATTACCTCATCCTCGGTTGTGCCCTCGCCCTGACGGCCATTGGTGTGATGATGGTGCTCTCCGCCTCCAGCGTGGAAGCCATCTCCGTGGGCAAGTCGCCCTACGCCGACGCCTTGAAGCAGGCAATGTTTGGCGTCGTCGGGCTGATAGCGATGTACATCATTTCGCGCACCAACGTCAGCTGGATGAAGAAGTTGTCGTGGTGGGGCCTCGGCGCCGTCATCGTGCTGCTGGTGCTTGTCCAGGTGTTTGGGCGCAGCACTCTGGGCAACCAGAACTGGATCGACATTGGCGGCATCAGTATCCAGCCTTCGGAAATCTCCAAACTGGTGCTTTGTGTCTGGATTGCCGCAGTACTGGCACGCAAGGAGAAATACCTTAATCGCTGGATGCACGTCATCATCCCGGTGATTCCCGGGGCAGGCCTGGTGCTCGCCCTGATCCTGGCGGGTAACGACCTCGGCACGGGTATCGTTGTCATGGCCATTGTGGCAGCAGGCCTGTACTTTGCCGGCGTCCCCACCAAGATGCTGGCGATCGCCGGGATTATTGGCGTAATCGGTGCAACGGCCATGACCATCATCAGCCCCAACCGGATGTGCCGTGTCACGGTCTGGTTGGGCATGGCCGGCGATTCCTGCAGGGCCGACTCCGACTTCAGCTACCAGTCGACCAACGGTATGTACGGATTGGCGCAGGGCAGCTGGACCGGCCTGGGGCTGGGCCAGAGCAGGCAAAAGTACAACTGGCTTCCGGAAGCCCATAACGACTTCATTTTTGCCATCATTGGCGAGGAGCTCGGACTCGTTGGCACCATCGTGGTGTTGGTTTTGTTCGCGATCCTGGGCATCGCCATCTTCCGCGTCGTGATCCGGCAGACAGACCCCTTCCAGCGCACGCTTGCGGGCGGCATCATGGTGTGGCTGCTTGGCCAGGCCAGCATGAACATGGCTGTGGTAACCCAGCTGCTCCCGGTGATCGGTGTGCCACTACCCTTCATCTCGGCCGGTGGTTCGGCCTTGGTGATGTCGCTCTGCGGCGTGGGCGTAGTGTTGTCCTTGGCCCGGGGCCAGTTGCCGCCTCAGCAACGCCCCAGGCTTCTGCCGCGTCGTTTTCCCAAGACCGCACGAAAGCGTAAATAGCACTTCATGACTTCAGATTTCCCCCAAGCGTCCAATCCGTTGTCCGTCGTTCTCGCCGGAGGCGGGACGGCCGGCCACGTAAGTCCGTTGCTGGCCATCGCCGACGCGATCAAGGCACAGCGTCCGGAGGCCGACATCCTGGCTGTAGGGACGCCGTCGGGCCTGGAAACCCGGCTTGTCCCGGCCGCAGGCTACGATCTCGCGACCATCGACCGCGTTCCTTTTCCCCGGAGGCCCTCACCTGACCTGCTGCGCCTTCCGGGCCGCCTTGCAGGGGCAGTCAAGCAAGCAGGGCGCATTCTGGACGATGCGAAGGCAGATGTCCTGGTGGGAGTGGGCGGCTATGTGTGCACTCCTGCATATTTGGCGGCACGCAAGCGCAAAATCCCCATCGTCATCCATGAGGCAAACATGAGGCCGGGCCTCGCCAACCGTGTAGGTGCGCGGTTCAGCAGCCACGTAGGCGTCGCCTTTGCCGGGACGCAGCTCCGCGGCGCCAGGCACGTAGGCATGCCCATGCGCCGGGCCATCTCTGGATTGGACCGGGCCGCTGCGGCGCCTGCGGCGAAGGCGTCGCTTGGCCTGGACCCCGACCGTCCTGCCCTGATCGTTACCGGGGGATCTTCCGGTGCCCTGAGCATTAACCGCTCCATCACAGCCGCCTTGCCTGCCTTGGAAGCCGCCGGGATCCAGACGCTGCACATCACCGGTGCCGGTAAAGCCGTCATGAACGACGACGGCACTGTCCTCGCTGCTGACGGCTATCGCCAGGTTGAGTACGTGGATGGCATGGAAAATGTCTATGCAGCCGCCGACGTCCTCCTGGCGCGTGCCGGCGCGGCTACGGTCAGTGAAGTTGCTGCGGTGGGTGTACCCGCGGTGTTCGTGCCGTTGCCGATCGGAAACGGTGAGCAGGCGTTGAACGCAGGCGCCTTGGTCAAGGCCGGCGGCGCGCTCCTGGTCGAAGACAAGGCCCTTGGTCCGGAGTGGATCGCTGCCGAGCTCATCCCACTCTTGTCGGACCGGCGCAGGCTTGAAGACATGTCCCGGAAGTCCGAGGCCCTCGGCATCAGAAACGCCGATCAGCGAATGGCTGATCTTGTCCTGGAAGCGGTATCCGCATGACGCACACCATTGCGCCCCTTGAATCACTTGGCCGTGTCCATTTCATTGGCATCGGGGGAGTCGGCATGTCTGCCGTTGCCCGGATCATGGTGGCGCGTGGGGTGCCGGTCAGTGGAACGGATGCCAAGGACCTGCCGGTCATGCACGATCTCGCCTCGGCCGGCGCCCGCATCGCGGTGGGCTACGACGCCCTCAACCTTGGCGATGCCCAGACTGTGGTTGCCGGATCTGCCATCCGGGCAGACAATCCGGAACTGGCTGCGGCGCGGGAAGCGGGGTTGCCGGTGCTGCACCGGTCGGAAGCCTTGGCCGCCACCATGGCCGGGCACAGGGTGGTGACTATCGCGGGCACGCACGGCAAGTCGACCACGACGTCCATGGTCGCCGTCCTGCTGAAGGAAGCAGGCCTGGACCCGTCCTTCGCCATTGGCGCGAACGTCCCGGCACTGGGCGTCAACGCCGCCCACGGGGCATCGGACATTTTTGTGGCGGAGGCCGACGAGTCGGATGGTTCCTTCCTCAACTACCGGCCGCTGATTGCCGTGGTCACCAACGTGGAAGCCGACCACCTGGACCATTACGGTACGGCCGACGCAGTCTTCGCATCGTTCGACAACTATGCCGCCCTTCTGCCGGCGGATGGTGTCCTGCTCGCGTGTGCCGACGACCCCGGGGCACGGGCCCTTGCGGAGCGGACGCTGTCGAAGGGCGCCACCCGGGTGCTGACTTACGGAACAGTTGACGACGCCGACATCCGGCTCACGGACGACGGGCCCGGTGCCGTTTCGGTCGCTTTGGGCGGCGGAGTCCCGTACGCCCTCGATCTGCAAGTACCGGGACGGCACAACGCCCTCAACGCAGCAGCCGCGTTCGGCGTCGCGGTTGAACTCGGCGTAGCGCCGGCTGAGGCTGCCGCTGCGCTGGCCCACTTCACGGGAGCTTCCAGGCGTTTTGAACTCAAGGGACAGGGGAGGGGGGTGCGCGTCTACGACGATTACGCGCACCACCCCACGGAAGTCCGTGCAGCACTCTCCGCAGCCCGTTCGGTCGCAGGCGGCAAAAAAGTACACGTACTGTTCCAGCCGCACTTGTTTTCACGGACGCGCGAGTTCGCCGGTGATTTCGCAGCTGCACTGGACGCGGCCGACACCGCTCTGGTCCTGGACATCTACCCTGCCCGCGAAGACCCGATTCCGGGGGTAACGAGTGCGTTGATATCCGATCAGCTTTCCCACGGGCGACTGGTCTCCGCCGATGACGCCGTCGATGCGCTCGTCACGGCAGCATCGGACGGGGACATCGTCCTGACGGTTGGTGCGGGGGACGTGACGGCCTACGGACCCGTCATTGTGGAGGCCTTGGGTGGCTAGCACCCGCAAGCCGACGTTCAAGCCGGGAGCGGCATCAGGCGGGCCGAATGCCAAGCGCCCCGCCAACGGTGGAGGCCGCCCTGCTGCCGAGGCCGTTATCAGCGCCCAGCGCCCTATCGTGCCGGACCTGGAATCGCCTGCAACCGCAGGCAAGTATGTGGGCAAACCGTCCGCCCCAAAGAGCAAGGACAAAGGTTCCAAGCCCGGGAAGTCCGGAAAATCCGGACAGGCTGACAACGTCATTGTCTTTCCCGAACCCAAGGGCCGGCGGAAGCGCAGGATTGTTGTGTGGACCCTCTCCATCGTCGCGGCCGTGGTTGCGCTCATCATCGCGGGGGCCGTCTATTCGCCGGTGCTGGCGGTAAAGACCATTACGGTGGACGGCACCAAGCTGTTGACTCCGGACGCCGTCCAGCAGGCGCTGGGCGACCTCGAGGGTAAACCGCTCCCGCAAGTCAGCGAGCAGGAGATCAACGAGCTTTTGAAGCCCCTCGTCCAGGTGAGGTCGGCCACCATGGAGGCCCGGCCGCCGTCGGAATTGCTGGTTCACGTTAATGAGCGTGTGCCGGTTGCCCTGCTCAAGCAAGGCGACACTTTTGTCATGGTGGACGTCGACGGCGTTCAACTGGGTGTCACGCAAGACAAAGAGGCCGTAGCGCTTCCACTGATCGATGCCGGAGCCGGTGCCACCAACACGGAATTGTTCAAAGCGATAGCCGCTGTCCTGGACACTCTGCCGGCCGACGTCCTTGCCAGGATGTCCACCGCTTCGGCCGCTTCACCGGACGCCGTTGAACTAAAACTCACGGATGGAAAGACGGTAGTGTGGGGCAATGCCGAGGATAGGGAACTGAAAGCGAAAGCCCTTGAAGCCCTGCTGAAGATGCCGCCGGACCCCAAGGTTCCCGTGAGCGTCTACGACGTCAGCGTGCCCCGGCATCCATTCACAAAGTAGGAGGTAACCTGCTGCGGTTGATGGCCTTATTTCGCGACAATCAAGCGACACGCGCAAGCGGTCATTGCATGTGAGAAGCGGAGGAAATACCGTCGCAGTAGAGTTACTTGACATAACTATAACCTTCAACTAGAGGGTTAAGGTCCAAGGATTCAAGTTGGACTCGATCAGTTTCGCAATAGGACACAAGCAAGGGGCACGAAACGTGGCAGCACCGCAGAATTACTTGGCCGTCATCAAGGTCGTCGGCATCGGCGGCGGTGGCGTGAACGCAGTCAATCGCATGATCGAGGTCGGCCTCCGGGGCGTCGAGTTCATCGCCATCAACACTGACGCGCAGGCGCTGCTCATGAGTGACGCCGACGTCAAGCTCGACGTCGGACGTGAGCTTACCCGTGGCCTCGGCGCAGGGGCCAACCCGGAGGTCGGCAAGCAGGCCGCCGAAGATCACGCTGACGAGATCGAAGAAGTTCTCCGCGGCGCTGACATGGTCTTTGTGACTGCCGGCGAAGGCGGTGGCACCGGTACCGGCGGAGCACCCGTTGTCGCACGCATCGCACGTTCGCTGGGCGCGCTGACAATCGGCGTTGTCACGCGACCCTTCACGTTCGAAGGTCGCCGCCGCGCAGGTTCGGCTGAGGCGGGCATCGATGCCCTTCGCGACGAAGTCGACACGCTCATCGTCATCCCCAACGACCGCCTCTTGTCCATCAGCGACCGCAACGTCTCCGTCCTGGACGCTTTCCGCTCCGCTGACCAGGTACTCCTGTCGGGCGTTCAGGGCATCACCGACCTCATCACCACGCCGGGCCTCATCAACCTCGACTTTGCCGACGTCAAGTCCGTCATGCAGGGTGCCGGTTCGGCGCTCATGGGCATCGGTTCGGCCCGTGGCGAGGACCGTGCAGTCAAGGCCGCCGAACTCGCCATCGCCTCTCCGCTCCTTGAGGCTTCCATCGATGGCGCCCATGGCGTGCTGCTGAGCATCCAGGGCGGTTCGGACCTTGGCCTCTTCGAAATCAACGAGGCCGCGCGCCTGGTGCAGGAAGTGGCCCACCCCGAGGCGAACATCATCTTCGGTGCTGTCATTGACGACGCCTTGGGCGACGAAGCCCGCGTCACCGTCATTGCCGCCGGCTTCGACGACGTCAAGGCCACCTCGCCCTCGATGGATCAGTCCCGTCCGGCACAGAACCCCGTGCCTGCCGCCGATCGTCCTGCTGCTCCCAGCGCTGCTCCGTCAGGCGCTGCCGCGCCGCAACACGCAACCGCAGGCGTCGGCGCCGCCGGCCTGAGCAACTGGGGTCAGCAGCGTCCGTCCGCATTGCCCGCTGACTCGGGGTTCGACGTCGACCTCCCGGCCGTTGTGGAGCCGGACCTTACCGGCAGCCGCTCGGACGATCTCGACGTTCCCGACTTCCTTAAGTAAGCGGAGCCCGGAGAGTTATTACCCGGTGTTTTGGTGGCGCGATGAAGTTCGGCCCGGCGTATCTGTAGCCTTCACGGACACAGGCGCCGGGAACCTGGCCCTTCATGTGGGGGACGATCCCGGGGAAGTGAAGGCCCGCCGCATCCGTTTGGATGAGGCGGCCAAGCTTGGGGCCCTCAGTTTCAACTACATGGATCAGGTCCACGGTAACAATGTGGCGATGATCCCGGCTGACGGACCTGCACCTACTGCGGATGCCATGGTGGCCGAACCGGGCCGCCCGGGGACTGTCCAGCCTTTGGCGGTCATGGTTGCGGACTGCGTGCCTGTGGTCCTGGTGGGTGAGGCCGCGGGCGGCACGCCTGTGATCGCGGTGGCGCATGCCGGACGCCCCGGAGTTGCCTCCGCGGTTGTTCCTGCGACGGTGCGGAAGATGCGGACGGTCGGCGCGGAGAATATCAGCGCGTGGCTCGGGCCGTCCATCTGCGGATCCTGTTACGAAGTTCCTGACCAGATGCGCGCCGATGTTGCCGCAGTCGTACCCTCGGCCTGGTCCACCACCGCGTGGGGCACTCCGGCGCTGGACTTGCCTGCCGGCGTCCGGGCACAACTTGAGGAACTCGACGTCCCGGTGAAGTACTTCGGTGAGTGCACGCTCGAGACCGGCTCCCTCTATTCATACCGGCGGGATTCCCGAACCGGTCGATTCGCAGGTTTGGTGTGGACGCATGATTAGCCCTGGACGCGACGAACAGCCAGCAGCGCAGGCGGGTGATACCCGCATGGCCGAACTGGCCGGCCGCCTGGACATGGTTCGGAAGCGTATCGCGGCGGCGATGGATGCGGCGGATCGTGCGGACACGCCCACCCTGATTGTGGTCACCAAGTTCCACCCCGCCGCGGATGTCCGCAGGCTGGCGTCGCTGGGCATAGAAGACGTGGGCGAGAACCGCGACCAGGAGGCTGCTGCGAAGTCCACGGAACTTGGAGACCTGCACCTCAGGTGGCACTTTGTGGGGCAGTTGCAAAGCAACAAGGCAAAGTCCGTTGCCAAGTACGCCCACTCCGTGCAGTCCATTGACCGGTCCCCGTTGGTCGACGCCCTGCAGAAGTCCCTTCTCCGCGAGCAGGAAGCCACGGGACGAGGCGAACTGGAGTGCTTCATCCAGGTAGGGCTGGATGACGACGCCGGAATGCACCGTGGCGGTGCCCGCCCCACGGAGGTCCAAGACCTCGCTGAACGGATCGCTTCAGCCCCCGGCCTGCGGCTGGCTGGTGTGATGGCAGTGGCGCCGCTTGGTGCTCGGCCTGAGCCTGCGTTTGAGAAGTTGGCGGCTGTTTCCGAGGCCCTGCGCGCTGATCACCCGGACGCGACTGCGATTTCCGCCGGGATGAGCCAGGACCTCGAGGCAGCCATCAAGTTCGGAGCGACACACCTGAGAATTGGCTCCGATATTCTCGGTTCGCGTCCGGCCGTGCGGTAGCGTCAAAGTATTGGAATGACGGGCCGGGGTTCCAACAAAGTCAAGTCATGGCGGCCCGCCTACTGCAGAAACGATAGGAGTGCACCATGGCTGGCGCTCTGCGCAAGACAATGATCTATCTTGGGCTCGCCGACGGCGATGAACACTACGAATCTGAGCAGGCTGTCGCCCACCACGACGAAGAACGCCCCCAGGCACAGGAACGGGAAGAGCGCCGCGCACCGGCTCCCGTCCGGGAAGTTGTCCGTGAAATGCCCACTGTTGATGCCGAAGAGGAATACCGCGCACCCGTGACACCCATCAAGCGTGCGGCGTCGAGCCGCGAAGATGCCTCGGGCCTGAGGCAGATCACCACTGTTCATCCCCGTTCATACAACGATGCCAAGCTCATCGGTGAGAGTTTCCGGGACGGCATCCCGGTCATCATGAACGTCACGGACATGGGTGAGGCCGATGCGAAGCGCCTCGTGGACTTCTCGGCGGGCCTTGTCTTCGGCCTGCATGGCAGCATCGAGAGGGTGACGAACAAAGTCTTCCTGTTGTCGCCGTCGTATGTCGAGGTCATCGGCGATGACAAAAAGGCCAGCGAGACGCAGGCCAGCTTCTTCAACCAAAGCTGAATACGATCCTTCGCAGATGCCAGGCGGGACAACCCGCCTGGCATCTGTGTTGCAATAATAGGAACGGATCGGCGCTGCAAAACATCAGGGCCGGCCATCGTTGCTGTAGTGGCCGAACCGGCATTCCGGAACAATTGGGAGATCTGAGCTAACTCGTGGGCATTGTTTTCGGCCTTATCTATATTGTGTTGTTGCTGTTTTTCATTGCCCTGATCATCAGGTTGATCTATGAATGGGTGCAGATGTTCGCCCGTCAGTGGCGCCCGCGGGGTGTGGCACTGGTAACAGCCCATGTGGTGTACTCCGTGACGGACCCTCCGCTCAGGAGGCTCCGGAGGTTGATACCGCCGCTGCAGCTTGGTGGAATCTCTTTGGATCTGGGGTTCCTGATCCTGATTATCGCCGTCAGCATCGCTATGGCGGTGACCAACAGCCTGGCGTAGCTGCTGCACGGAACCGGGGGCGGGAAAGGCCTCCAGGCCGTAAATTCTCCAAATCAACACGATGGTGTTGAATTGGAGGAACCAGATGATATGCAGGTACCGTAGTTTTGAACGGCCGGAAGGCCTACTGACTAACTAGACCAACGAGGTGACCAGATGGCTTTGACGCCAGAAGACGTTGTCAACAAGCGCTTTCAGCCGACTAAGTTCCGCGAAGGCTACGACCAGGACGAGGTGGACGACTTCCTCGACGAGATCGTGGTTGAACTGCGTCGCCTGAACCAGGAGAACGACGAACTTCGCAAGAAGCTTGGGGAAGCCGGCACGGCTGTGCCTGCGGCCGCTGCTCCCGCTCCTGTTGTCGAGAAGGTGCCGGCCCCGGTCAAGGTGGACAAGGAAGCCGAGGCCAAGGCCGAAGCAGAAGCCAAGGCCGCCGAAGCCGCCAAGAAGAAGGAAGCCGAGCAGGCTGCAGCCGCAGCTGCCTCTGCAAAGGCGCCGGCTGCCAGCAACGGCCTCACCCCCTCCGCTGAATCTGCCGCGGGCCTGCTGGCCATGGCACAGCAGATGCACGACAAGCACGTGGCCGACGGTGCACAGCAGAAGGAAAAGATCATCGCCGAGGCGCAGATCGAGGCATCCAGCCTGGTCAACGACGCCCAGGAGAAGTCCCGTAAGATCCTGGGTGCCCTCGAGCAGCAGCGTTCCGTCCTTGAGCGCAAGGTCGAGCAGCTCCGCGGCTTTGAGCGTGACTACCGTTCACGCCTGAAGGCCTACATCGAAGGCCAGTTGCGCGATCTTGACGCCCGTGGTTCTGTTGCCGCCCCTGAGGTTGGCGAAGCGACCGCTGACGTTTAGCAAGTATTCTGAAAGCCGGTGGCTGAGGACTCCTCGGCCACCGGCTTTCGCTGTTAACAACCTTCGCCTCAGTCCAGCAGGCTCCACGAATGAAAGCACTATGACCGACGACCTCACCGGCGATTCATCCCAGCCGGCGCCTTCACCGCGACGCATCCGGCGCCCTGCCATGCTCTGGCTTTTTGCCGGTTGCGCCGTGTTTGCCTACGTCTTTGACCAGCTCACCAAGCTTTGGGTGACCAGTACCATGACGGAAGGCGAACGCATTCCTGTGCTGCCTCCCCTCCTGCATTGGTACTACATCCGTAATTCAGGCGCAGCCTTCTCCATCGGCGAGAACGTTACGTGGATTTTCACGATCGTCATGGCTGTGGTTTCCGTGGCCATCCTGTTCCAGCTGCGGCGGCTCGGCTCGGCGTGGTGGTCCTTGTCGCTGGGCTTGCTCCTCGGAGGTGCCCTCGGCAACCTCACTGACCGGCTCTTCCGCGAGCCTTCCTTCGCCATGGGGCATGTAGTGGACTTCATCCAATTGCCCAACTTCGCGATCTTCAACATCGCAGACTCGGCAGTCGTTTCCGGCGTGGTCATCATATGCCTCCTGACGCTGCGTGGGATCGGAATGGACGGTACGCGGCACGCAAGTACAGCGAAGCCTGCCAAGCCTGCCAATGGTGCGTCGCAGGAGCCTGCAGGTGAGTAAATCGGTTGTCGTACCGGAGGAACTGGCAGGAGCCCGTGCGGATGCGGGTTTGGCCAAGCTGTTGGATATTTCACGATCGGCCGCTGCTTTGCTGATTGCCGAGGGCAACGTCACCAGCGGCGGCGTGGCCCTTGGCAAGTCGGCAAAGCTGGTTGCCAATTCAGTGTTGGATGTCACGGTTCCTGAGCGACCGGATCCCTTGGAAGTCGTGGAGGAAGTTGTGGAAGGCCTGAAGATCCTGCTGGATGACGAGGACTTCGTCGTCATCGACAAACCGGTAGGAGTGGCCGCACATCCTTCTCCTGGTTGGGTTGGTCCCACCGTGGTCGGTGGCCTCGCCGGTGCCGGATACCGGATTTCGACGTCGGGCGCCCCGGAACGGGCGGGAATCGTCCACCGGCTCGACGTAGGCACGTCTGGTGTGATGGTCGTGGCCAAAACGGAGAACGCCTATACAGCGCTCAAGCGGGCCTTTAAGGAACGCACTGTGGACAAGGTCTACCACGCAGTGGTCCAAGGCCTCCCTGACCCCTTGGAAGGCACCATAGATGCACCGATCGGCCGCCACCCCGGCCACGATTGGCGCTTTGCGGTGATCAAGGATGGCCGGCCCTCCGTGACCCACTACGAGGTTCTGGAAGCCTTCGGCAAGGCCACGCTGGTGGAGGTGCACCTGGAGACGGGCCGCACACATCAAATCAGGGTCCATTTCTCGGCGCTGCGCCACCCTTGCGCAGGTGACCTCACGTACGGTGCTGATCCCCGGCTGGCCGCCAACCTTGGCCTGACCCGGCAGTGGCTGCATGCCCGCCAGCTCGGTTTTCACCACCCCCGCACAGGGGAGTGGGTGGAGGTCACCAGCCAATATCCGGGTGACCTCCAGTACGCTTTGGACCTGCTGGCGAGCGGCTCGGCATAGTCCCGCGGTTCGGCCGGCCGCTCCGAATTCCGTCGGAACCGGACGGTAGACTATCGGGGTGACTTCCAGCAATGATTCGTTCGTCCATCTTCACACCCATACCGAGTACTCCATGCTGGATGGAGCGGCCCGCCTGGGCGAACTGTTCGACGAAACCGAACGGCTGGGTATGCCGGCCCTGGCGACCACTGACCATGGCTACCTCTTCGGCGCGTTTGATTTCTGGCGCAAGGCCACGGACAAAGGCATCAAACCGATCATCGGTGTTGAAGCCTATGTGACTCCCGGCACCGCCCGCGGGGACAAGGAACGCGTCCGGTGGGGCGACGAGAGCCAGCGCAAGGACGATGTCTCCGGTGGTGGTTCCTACACCCACATGACGTTGCTGAGCTATAACAACGTTGGCATGCGGAACCTGTTCCGGGCGTCCTCGATCGCATCGCTGGACTCGGTGTTCGGCAAATGGCCACGCTTGGATCGGGAGTTGCTCAATACGTACTCCGAAGGGCTTATCGCCACTACCGGGTGCCCGTCCGGGGAAGTGCAGACCCGCCTGCGGCTGGGCCAATACCGCGAGGCACTGGAAGCGGCTGCCGAGTTCAGGGATATTTTCGGCGCGGAGAACTACTTCTGCGAGCTGATGGACCACGGGCTGGACATCGAACGCCGCGTCACCGGCGACCTCTTGCGGCTGGCCAAAGAACTGAATCTTCCCTTGGTGGCCACCAACGATCTTCACTACACGCACGAGCACGATGCGAAGGCGCACGAGGCCCTGCTGGCCATCCAGTCGGGCTCCACGCTCCTGGAACCCACGTACGACAACGGCGGTTCCCGGTTTGCCTTCTCCGGCAGCGGCTACTACCTGAAGTCTCCGCAGGAGATGCGTGAGCTCTTCCGCGACCACCCCGAGGCATGTGACAACACGCTGCTCATCGCCGAGCGCTGCGAGGTTTCCTTCAACACGGATGCCAACTACATGCCTCGCTTCCCCTGCCCGCCCGGTGAGGATGAGACCTCCTGGCTGGTGAAGGAAGTGGACAAGGGCCTGGCCTACCGTTATCCGCAGGGCGTGCCGGACAAAGTCCGGAAGCAGGCGGACTACGAGCTCGAGGTCATCACCTCCATGGGCTTCCCCGGGTACTTCCTGGTGGTTGCGGACTTCATCAACTGGGCCAAGAACAACGGGATCCGGGTAGGCCCGGGCCGTGGTTCCGGTGCAGGATCCATGGTGGCCTATGCCATGCGTATTACCGATCTCGATCCTTTGCAGCACGGCCTGATCTTCGAACGCTTCCTTAACCCGGACCGTGTGTCCATGCCCGACTTCGACGTCGACTTCGATGATCGTCGCCGCTCGGAAGTCATTGATTACGTCACCAGGAAGTATGGTGACGAACGCGTGGCGATGATCGTGACGTACGGCACCATCAAGACCAAGCAGGCCCTCAAGGACTCCTCGAGGGTGCTCGGCTACCCCTTCAGCATGGGCGAGCAGCTGACCAAGGCACTCCCACCCGCCGTCATGGCGAAGGATATCCCGCTTGCGGACATCCAGAACCCCGAGTCCAAGCGCTACAGCGAGGCCGGGGACTTCCGCCAACTCATCGCCACGGACCCCGAGGCAGCAAAGGTCTTCGAAACAGCACTGGGCATCGAAGGCCTGAAGCGGCAGTGGGGTGTCCATGCCGCCGGCGTCATCATGTCCTCGGACCCCATCATCGATGTCATTCCGATCATGCGCCGCTTCCAGGACGGCCAGGTCATCACCCAGTTCGATTATCCGACGTCCGAGGGCCTCGGCCTCATCAAGATGGACTTCCTGGGCCTTCGAAACCTGACGATCATTTCGGACGCCCTGGAAAACATCAAAATGAACCGCGGGGTTGACCTCGACCTCGAGAACCTCGCCCTTGACGACGCCCCTTCCTACGAGCTGTTGGCCCGCGGGGACACCCTGGGCGTGTTCCAGCTCGACGGCGGTCCCATGCGATCGCTCCTGAAGCTGATGAAACCCGACAACTTCGAAGACATCTCCGCTGTCTTGGCGTTGTATCGTCCGGGGCCGATGGGTGCCAACGCCCACACCGACTACGCCCTACGCAAGAACGGGATACAGGAAGTCATTCCCATCCATCCCGAACTGGCGGAGCCTTTGGAAGACATCCTCGGCGGCACTTTCGGCCTGATCGTGTACCAGGAACAGGTTATGGCCGTGGCCCAGAAACTTGCCGGCTACTCCCTGGGCCAGGCAGACATCCTCCGCCGCGCCATGGGCAAGAAGAAGAAATCAGAGCTGGATAAGCAGTTCGCCGGCTTCTCCCAGGGTATGCAGGACAACGGGTACTCCATGGAAGCCGTGAAGACGCTCTGGGACATCCTGCTGCCCTTCTCCGACTACGCCTTCAACAAAGCACACTCGGCGGCATACGGCGTCATCTCCTATTGGACCGCTTACCTGAAGGCGCACTACGCGCCGGAGTATATGGCTGCGCTGCTCACGTCCGTCGGTGATGACAAGGATAAGTCCGCCATCTACCTCAACGAGTGCCGCCGCATGGGCATCACGGTTCTCCCGCCGGATGTAAATGAGTCGTCCCTGAACTTCACCCCGGTGGGTGAGGACATCCGCTTCGGCATGGGTGCGATCCGCAACGTGGGCGTCAACGCGGTGGAGGCCATGGTGGCTGCGCGGACCTCTGAGGGGAGCTACACGTCCTTCAAGGACTTCCTGATGAAGGTCCCCGCCATCGTGTGCAACAAGCGCACCATTGAGTCACTGATCAAGGCAGGTGCCTTCGACTCGCTGGGACACCACCGGCGCGCGCTGGCCATGATCCATGAAGAGGCCATCGACTCCGTCATCACGCTTAAGCGGAATGAGGCGATCGGGCAGTTCGACCTTTTTGCCGGTTTTGAGGACCAGGAGCCGGAGGCTTCCCTGACCACCGAGATCCCGGACCTGCCGGAGTGGGAGAAGAAAGACAAGCTGTCGTTCGAACGCGACATGCTGGGACTCTACGTCTCCGACCACCCCCTGCAGGGTTTGGAGGGAGTCTTGAGCCAGCACGCCGAACAGTCCATTACGTCGATCATCGCTGAAGACGGACCGCACGACGGCGCGATCGTCACCATTGCGGGCATGATCACCTCGTTGAGCCGTAGGATCGCCAAAGCAAGTGGCAATGCCTACGCCCGCGCCGAGATCGAAGACCTTGGCGGTTCCATGGAGGTCATGTTCTTCGGCCAGGTGTACGGGCCGATCGCCTCAGTGCTGGCCGAGGACCTGATCGTCGTGGTGAAGGGACGCCTGCAACGCAGGGACGACGGAGCGGTGACGTTGAACTGCATGGAGCTTTCGGTTCCGGACCTGAGCGAAAGCGTGAACGGTCCGGTGGTGATCACTATTCCGACGTTCAAGGCAACGGAAGCGGTCGTCACGGATCTCCGTGATGTCCTGCGTACGCACCGTGGCAACTCCGAGGTTCGGCTGAAGCTCATGGGCGACACCAAGATCGAGGTGATGGCGCTTCCCGTGCATCTGCGGGTCAATCCGAGTCCCTCGCTCTTCGGCGACCTGAAAGTCCTCCTGGGCCCGGCCTGCCTGGACAACTAGGGAGGCTAGATCTCGTAGTCCAGGGGTGCAGGCTGGCTGTATCCGCCGCTGTGATAAAGCAGGGGAGCGCCCTCGCCGCCAACCTGGCCGTCGACTACCTCCACGACCACCACCGCGTTGTTCTCGAAGGACAACCGCATCTGGATCTTCCCGACCAGCCAGCCCGTAACGTCCTTCAGGATGGGGACGTCATGCGGACCGGGCTCCCAGTGGTCTCCTTCGAAACGGTCGCGGGTCCGTGCGAAACGATCAGCCAGGGCCTGGTTTTCCAGGCCGAGCATGTGGACACCGATGTATTTCGCGTTCGCTACCGCAGGCCAGGAACTGGAGCTCCTGGCCATGTTGAAAGTGAATCGGGGCGGCTCGGCGGACAACGAAGCAACGGAGGTTGCCGTGAACCCGAAGGGGCTTCCGTTGAAGTTGGCCGTGATGATGGCCACACCGGCGGCATGGCGGCGGAACATCTCCCTGAACGTCTTTTCGAAGCCGGCAGTTTCGCTTTCCACGGTTATTGATCTCCTGGGGTTGCAGGACGGGGCGTCTTCCTTCAGCGTATTCCCCTACCGGCGGCTGCTCCTCATTTTGTTGGGAAGGCCTCAACCTTTGTTAATGTGAAACGCATGACCGAGTCCACCCTGCATGTTCCCGGGGAATCCACCCCAGCCAGCCCGTCACCTGCAAGGCGTTCCCGCGCCGTTTGGTGGTTCGCCGTTCCAGCGGTTTCGGGTGTGATGCTGGGAGTGCTTTGGTGGGTCCTTGCTCCAGGCGGGCTCAATGTTATCTCCGGCAACCCTGAGTTGGGCGATCCGGCCAACCCCGACACCTGGCTGCCGAGGGACCTGGTCCTGGCCGCACTCATGCTCGTGTCCGGTTGCGCTACCGGACTGCTGCTGGATGGGAAGCTGCAGGGCGAAGGAGCGGGTATCCGCTTGGCATCCGCGGTGGCAGGAGGCGGTGTGGGCGCGGTCATCGCCTGGGTCGTTGGATTGCAGGCCGCACAGTTCTGGGGCGCAGCTTCGGATCCCGCGTATGGCTTCTCGCTCCGTTCGTATGCAGTCCTCTTTCTGTGGCCAGGCGCGATAGCGTTCCTAACGTTCGTGCTGGCACTGTTCGGGGTTCTTTCCCACAAGCCCGTAAAATAGCCGGGTGACCACTTCTTCGGATACCTCCGCCCCCGCCTCTTTGGACTTCCGCAGCGTTGACTTCAGGGGCCGCCACCTCTCCTTGGCCGAACTGCGTGCAGCAGTGCCCAGGGCGAAGCACCAGACAATGGCGGACGCGGAGCAGAAGGTCCTGGACATCATCGCCGCTGTGCGGAGCCGGGGCTTTGCTGCCCTTGCTGAGCTTGCACGCAATTTTGACGGCGTTGAGCAGTCGCACCCGCGGGTCCCGGCAGAGGCACTTGCCACGGCGCTGGAAGGAATAGATCCGGAAGTCCGTGCGGCACTGGAAGAATCGATCAGCCGCGCCAAGCAATTCGCGGAGAAACAGCGTCCGGGAAACGTTGACGTTGCATTGGCCGACGGCGCTGTTGTCAGCCAGAACTGGATTCCCGTAGGACGTGTGGGCTTGTACGTCCCGGGTGGCTTGGCTCCACTGGCATCCTCAGTCATCATGAACGTTGTTCCGGCGGTGGCCGCAGGAGTGGAGTCCATTGCCTTGGCCTCGCCGCCGCAGAAGGACTTCGGCGGACTGCCGCACCCCACGATCCTCGCGGCGGCGTCGCTGCTGGGCATCGATGAGGTCTATGCAATCGGTGGCGCCCAGGCGATCGCATCCTTTGCCTACGGGGTTCCGGACCCCGATGGCGGGCTTCCGATCGAACCTGTGGATGTCGTCACGGGTCCCGGCAACATTTTCGTGGCAACTGCCAAGAGGCTGGTCAAAGGCGTAGTGGGAATCGATTCCGAAGCCGGGACCACGGAAATCGCCATCCTGGCGGATGCAACAGCGAAGCCCGCGCTGGTGGCAGCCGACCTCATCAGCCAAGCGGAACACGACCCCAAGGCTGCGTCCGTCCTGGTGACAGACTCCGCCGAACTGGCTGCCGCCGTCGTACGTGAACTGGAGCGGCAGGCCGCGGCAACCAAGCACAGCGCGCGCGTCCACGAGGCGTTGTCCGGGCCGCAGTCGGGTGTGGTGCTGGTCGACGACCTGGAACAGGGCATTGCCGTATGCAACGCCTACGCAGCCGAGCACTTGGAAATCATGACCGCCAATGCGTCGGCCGTGGCAGCACGGATCCGTAACGCCGGCGCGATCTTCGTCGGGGACTACAGTCCTGTGAGCCTTGGCGACTACTGCGCTGGTTCCAACCACGTGCTGCCGACAAGCGGGACCGCCGCTTTCTCTTCCGGACTGAATGTCACCACGTTCCTCCGGGCCGTGCAGGTGATCAATTACGACCGTTCCGCCTTGGAGCAGGTCAGTGGCCACATCGTGAGTTTGGCCGGCGCCGAAGACCTCCCCGGACACGGCGATGCTGTCAAGATCCGGTTCCAATAGCGCGTGAACCACTACATATAAGGGTCGCTACCACTACATGTAGTAATTACACGCTTGTCATTCGGCTGTCTCCATACGTAAACTGGTGTCGGAAGGAAACCTCCGGCACCTTTTGCGTGGCCTCCTATGGCGGCCCGAGCCTGCCGGAACAGATCAGGGAGGCCCAGCGTGTACTGTCCGTTTTGCCGGAATCCTGATTCCCGGGTCGTCGATAGCCGCATGGCCGATGATGGCTCTTCCATTCGCCGCAGGCGTCAATGCCCTGAATGTGGCCGCCGCTTCACCACGGTAGAGACCACAAGCCTCTCAGTCATCAAGCGCTCCGGAGTCGGCGAGCCTTTCAGCCGGATCAAAGTGATCAGCGGCGTACGCAAAGCATGCCAGGGGCGTCCCGTCACCGAGGACGACCTCGCAATGCTCGCACAGGAAGTCGAAGAGAACATCCGCTCGTCCGGCGCCGCGGAAATTGACGCCCACGAGGTCGGACTGGCTATCCTTGGTCCTTTGCGGAAGCTCGACGAGGTCGCCTACCTGCGCTTTGCCAGCGTTTACCAGGCCTTTGAGTCCCTGGAGGACTTCGAGTCCGCGATTTCCTTGCTACGGCACGAGGCCGAGGGCCACGCGAAGAGTGCAAAGGACGCCAAAGGCTCCGAGAAAAGCCAACTCTAGCTCCGGTGGCGGCAGCGGAGGGGAAGCCGCAGCCGCCACCGGCATCACTTAGTGCGAAGCCGGCGGCCGCCGTTCACTTCGCGGGCATTCTCACTTCGCGAGCTTGTGGTGCAGGGCTACTTCGAGGGCGGCGCCGACGATTCCGGCATCATTCTTCAACTTGGCCGTGACGATGGGTGTGCGGAGCTTCAGGTGCGGGAAGTATTCATCGGACCGCTTGGAGATACCGCCACCGACGATGAAGAGTTCCGGGGAGAACAGGAACTCCACATGCTGGAGGTAGCGGTTGAGCAGGACACCGTACTCATCCCAGCTGAGCCCATCACGTTCGCGGGCTACGGCAGATGCCTTGGTTTCGGCGTCGAAGCCGTCCACTTCCAGGTGCCCCAGCTCGGCGTTCGGGACCAGTTGGCCGTTGAAGATGAAGGCCGAACCGATGCCGGTACCGAGCGTAATCACCAGTACCGTTCCGTCGACGCCTTCGCCGGCACCGTACCGGGCTTCGGCCAGGCCTGCGGCGTCGGCGTCGTTAATGACCTCGACCGGACGGCCAAGGCGCTCCGTAAATTTCTTATCGATGTCCGTGGCAAGCCACGACTTGTCCACGTTGGCTGCGGAATTGACCACACCGTGCTGGATGATGCCGGGGAAGGTCACGCCCACCGGCGAGTCCGCAGCAGGTGCATCGGGGCGGCTGGACAGTTCCTCGACGATCTGCGCCACGACTTCGGCAACGGCCTCGGGAGTTGCCGGCTGCGGGGTGGGCACACGGAAGCGGTCGCCGATCAGCTTGCCCTTCTTCAGGTCGACAATGCCGCCCTTGATGCCGGTACCACCGATGTCGATTCCGATCAGCGGCGCGTTCTTGTAGGTCTTCTCATCCTTCTTGGACAATGCAATTCCGTTCATGGCAGGAGGGGTGGGCATGGCGCAGCCGCCCGGGGGCTGCGGTGGACCTTCCGGAAAGTTCAGGGAAGGGTCAGTATTTCCGCGCCGGTCTCGGTAACCAGCAGGGTGTGTTCGAATTGGGCTGTGCGCTTGTGGTCCCGCGTGACGACAGTCCAGTCGTCGGCCCACATGTCCCATTCGATGGTGCCGAGGGTGAGCATGGGTTCGATGGTGAAGACCATGCCTGTTTCGATCACCGTGTTGTACGCCGGGGCTGCGTCGTAATGCGGAATGATGAGGCCTGTGTGGAAGGCCTCGCCGACACCGTGGCCCGTGAAGTCCCGCACCACGCCATAGCCGAAGCGTTTGGCGTAGGACTGGATTGCACGGCCGATGACGTTTATTTCGCGGCCGGGGGCCACGGCCTTGATGGCCCGGTTGAGCGACTCCTGCGTACGCTCAACCAGCAGACGGGACTCTTCATCCACATCGCCAACAAGGAAGGTGTAGTTGGTATCTCCGTGGACACCACCAATGAACGCGGTGATGTCGATGTTCAGGATGTCGCCGTCCTGGACCACCGTCGAATCGGGGATGCCATGGCAAATGACCTCGTTCAGTGATGAACAGAGGGACTTCGGGAAACCCCTGTAACCGAGAGTCGAGGGGTAGGCCTTGTGGTCGAGGAGGAACTCATGGCCAATCTTGTCCAGTTGGTCCGTGGTGATGCCGGGCTGGATGTGTTTGCCGACTTCCACGATCGCTTGGGCAGCAATGCGGGAGGCCACGCGGATTTTTTCGACCGTCTCCGGGGACTTTACCTCGGAACCGGTGAATTTGCCGGGTGCCTTCTTGCCTACGTACTCGGGGCGGGGGATCGACGCCGGTACCGGCCGTTCAGGGCTGATGGTTCCGGGGGTGAGCGTGCCGATGGGTGCGGTCGAAGCAAGAGAAGGCATAGATTGATCATATAAGGCACACAAGAGACGCAAGTAACAATGCCGGCCGTGGTTCCCGTGGCTTCGCCAACGTTACGCGTCGGATGGCCCGCGGACCGAGGAGGAGACGTGACGGAGTACTGGTACAACGTCAAGACGCACGAGATCGAAGAGGACGCCATGTCCGATTGGACCCAGCTCATTGGGCCCTATAAAACCCGGGAAGAGGCGGAGCACGCCTTGGAAAAGGTCCGGGCGCGCAACGAAGCCTGGGATGCGCAGGACGACGATTAGAAGGAGTGTTCCGGTCCTGGAAATTGGCCGGACCTGACGTCGTCGCCGTACGCGGTCGCGGCATCGCTGAGAGCAGTGCGAAGATCGGCATACTGTTTGACGAATTTGGCCATCTTGCCGCCACGGAGTCCGGCCATGTCCTGCCACACCAGCACCTGGCCCGTGGTGTTCCTGCCGGCGCCGATGCCCACTGTCGGGACGCGCAATGCAGCGTCGACTGCGGCTGCGGTGTCCGCCGGAACCATCTCCATGAGGACGCTGAAGGCGCCGGCATCCTGCAAAGCCACGGCGTCTTCAATGAGGCGCCGGGCGTCATCACCGCGTCCCTGGACCCGGTAGCCACCGAGCGAGTGCTCGCTTTGCGGGGTAAATCCGATATGGGCCATCACGGGAATGCCTGCCTGGACCATTGCTTTGACGGTGTCCGCGTAGTAGGCCGAGCCTTCGATCTTGACGGCGTGGGCCAGGCCCTCCTTGAGGAACCGGACACCCGTGGCCACAGCCTGCTGCGGTGAGACCTCGTAGCTTCCAAAGGGCAGGTCGGCGACGATAAGTGCCCGCTTCGCAGAACGGCTCACGGCGCGGCAGAGAGGGAGCAGCTCGTCCTCGGTGACGGGGATGCTGGTCTCGTTGCCAAAAACATTGTTTGATGCGGAGTCGCCCACCAGGAGTACTTCGATGCCGGCCTGATCAAAAATCTCGGCGGTGTACTGCTCATAGGCCGTAAGCATCGCGAAGTGTTCGCCGTTGTCCTTGGCCTGCTGCAAGTGGTGGATGCGCACCCTGTTGATCGGCTTCCTTCCCCCGGCCGACGGGGCTGGCACTGCTGCTGCGGGGCCGGTGCCGTAGGGTGCGGGGACTTCGGCGGGCGTGGAGGATTCAGGAAGGTTGCTTGGGGCCATGAATAGAGCCTAAGGCGTGCTGCCGATGCCTGCCAGCAGTGTGCCAAGCGTCACTGTTTGTAAACGGTGTGTTACGCGCAGCTACTGCGGCGGCATTCCACCGGAATGCTTAGTAGAGTGAAGGCTGAGCTGCCGTGGCTCCAGCAACGGGAACCGCGGCGTGGACACCAACCGGAAATGAGGCCCCAATGGACCGCCAGCAAGAGTTCGTTCTGCGGACGATCGAAGAGCGTGACGTGCGCTTCGTACGCTTGTGGTTCACCGACGTCGTGGGTTCATTGAAATCCGTGGCGCTGGCGCCCGCAGAGGTTGAAGGTGCCTTCGAAGAAGGCCTCGGCTTCGACGGTTCGGCCATCGAAGGCCTGGCCCGCGTCTTCGAATCGGACATGCTGGCGCAGCCGGACCCCTCGACGTTCCAGATCCTGCCTTGGCGGGGCGAAACCGAACAGACATCAAGGATGTTTTGCGACGTCCTGACCCCGGACGGCGAACCGTCGGCGGCGGATCCCCGCAATGTGCTCAAGAGGACGCTCGCTAAGGCTGCCGACATGGGCTTCACGTGCTACACCCACCCCGAGATTGAGTTCTACCTGCTTAAGTCGAAGGACCTGGGACCTGACGGCGCACCGGTTCCGGTGGACGAAGGCGGCTACTTCGACCACGTTCCCGGCGGCGTGGCACAGGATTTCCGACGTACCGCGGTGACGATGCTTGAGTCTGTCGGTATCTCGGTGGAGTTCAGCCACCACGAGGGCGGTCCCGGCCAGAACGAGATCGACCTCCGTTATGCGGACGCCCTGCAGACCGCGGACAACATCATGACGTTCCGTACGGTGATCAAGGAAGTGGCGCTACAGCAGGGGACGTACGCAACGTTCATGCCCAAGCCCTTCACGGACCACCCCGGCTCCGGGATGCACACGCACTTTTCCCTCTTTGAGGGCGACACCAATGCCTTCTTTGAGGCGGGAGCAGAGTTCCAACTCTCCAAAACGGCACGGCAGTTCATCGCCGGGATCCTCAAGCACGCGCCGGAGTTCACCGCAGTCACCAATCAGTTCGTGAACTCGTACAAGCGGCTGTGGGGCGGAGGAGAGGCACCCAGCTACCTGAGTTGGGGCCACAATAACCGTTCCGCGCTGGTCCGTGTGCCGCTCTACAAGCCCGGCAAGGGTCAATCGGCACGGATCGAATACCGCGGCATCGACTCCGCCACCAACCCCTACCTCGCTTACGCTGTCCTGCTGGGTGCCGGTTTGAAGGGCATCGAGGAAGGCTACGAACTTCCCGCGGCCGCTGAAGACGACGTCTGGTCGCTGACGACGGCAGAGCGGAAGGCCATGGGCCATGCTCCACTGCCGGCGAGCCTCCACGACGCCATCCGCGCCATGGAGGAATCGGAGCTTGTTGCCCAAATCCTCGGTGAGCAAGTTTTCGAACACTTCCTGCGCAACAAGCGTGCCGAGTGGCAGGACTACCGCCTCCAGGTCACTCCGTACGAGCTGCAGCGCAACCTCGGTATCCTCTAGGAGGATCCGTGAGCCTTGCACGTCGGCTCATCTCGGCCGGATTCAGTGATCTCGAAAAAGGTGAGCGTTTCCTTGCTGCCCCGGAACTCGAAGGGATAGAGCAGGATGCATTGTTCGCCGGGCTTTCCCTGGCGGCAAGTCCCGACACTGCCCTGCAATCACTGGTCCGCCTGATTGAAAAAAATCAAGGCCTGAAAAAGCTGGCGGCAGCGGACCCGGACACCAGTGAATCGCTCTACAGGCTCCTCGGGGCCTCGGAGGCGCTGGGAGAGTTCCTCATGCGCAGGCCGGAGCACCTTGACGTTTTCGAGGCCCGCGTTAGTCCAGAGCCGCTTCCTGCATCGAGCGAAGAGCTCCGGTCCGTGCTGCTCCGTTCGGTCAAGGCGGAGCCGGGTGCGCAGCGTCCCGTTGCGGGCATCACCGGACTGCCGGCGTACGCTGCCTTGCGCACGGCCTACCGGCGCGGGTTGACCGAGCTGGCGATCAAGGACCTTTGCGCAGCGTCCCCCCAGGACTTCATGCCGGCAGTAGGCGCCGAGCTGGCGGACCTTGCCGGAGCGGCCATCGAGGCCGCCCTTGCGGTCTCCCGGGCTGAAGCGGCAGGTCAGTTCAACGCCGCGGAGGTCGCCGACGTCGGTTTGGCGGTCATTGGCATGGGCAAGTGCGGGGCGCGGGAGCTGAACTACATTTCCGACGTCGACGTCATTTACGTGATTGAAGCTGAGGAGCTGGATGACGCGCGGGCCGCTACGATCGGCACGGCACTCGCTTCCGGCATTTCGCGGGCGATTTCCTCGTCGGCACCGGAGCCCGGCCTGTGGGAGGTGGACGCCAACCTTCGTCCGGAAGGGAAGTCCGGGCCCTTGGTCCGAACCCTCGCCTCACATCTGAGCTACTACGCACGTTGGGCTGAAAGCTGGGAGTTCCAAGCGCTCCTGAAAGCCCGCACAATTGCCGGTGACCGGGAGTTGGGCCAACGGTACGAAAAAGCCGTGGAACCTCTCGTCTGGGCATCGGCGGGCCGTGATGGTTTTGTTGAATCCGTCCAGGCAATGCGACGCAGGGTCACTGAACACATCCCGGCCTCCGAAGAACAGCGGCAGCTCAAATTGGGCCGGGGTGGCCTGCGTGACGTCGAGTTCACCGTCCAGCTGCTGCAGTTGGTCCATGGCAAATCCGATGAGTCACTTCGGTGCCGTGACACGACGTCGGCCATCGCCGCACTTTCTGCTGGTGGATACATCGGCCGAACTGACGCTGCCGGCTTCGACAACGCCTACCGTTATCTCCGCCTCTTGGAGCACCGCATCCAGCTGTTCCAACTGCGGAGAACGCATCTCATGCCGGCCTCACAAGAGGCCCAACGTGTCCTGGCCAAAGCCGTGCTGGGCCCGTTCTCCCTCGAGCGTCCCGCCCCTGACCAATTGATAGGCACGTGGCAAAAGACCAAGCGGTCGGTCCGTGAACTGCATGAACGGATCTTCTATAGGCCGCTCCTGAATACTGCCGCCAAGCTCAGCAGCGAAGACGCCAAGCTGAGCCCTGAAGCGGCCCAGGGGCGACTTGCCGCCTTGGGCTACCTGGATCCTCAAGGTGCCATGCGGCACATCGAAGCGCTGACGGCGGGTGTCAGCCGCCGGGCGGCGCTCCAGCGGCAGTTGCTGCCCATCCTGCTCGGTTGGCTCGCTGAAGGCGTGGATCCCGACGCCGGGCTCCTGGCATTTCGCCGCGTGAGCGAAGCACTGGGTACCACGCACTGGTATTTGGGCATGCTGCGCGATTCGCAGGCGGCCGCAGAGCGCTTGTGCCAGGTGTTGTCCAACTCAAGGTTGATCTCCGATTTGCTGGAAGTGTCTCCCGAATCGGTGGCCTGGCTGGGCAGCGACAAGGACTTGGCTCCCCTCGGCTTCGAGGCACAGTGGCAGGAAATTCAGTCCAAATTGTCGCGGCATGATGATCCCGAAAGTGCGATGCGCCTCATCCGCTTGATCCGCCGACGCGAGATCCTGCGCACTGCCATCGCCGACAGTGCGGGGCTGTTGGAACAAGACGAAGTGGGCATGGCCTTGGCCGAGGCGGACCGCGCGGCGGTTCTCGGCGCGTTGCATGTGGCGGAGGCCATGGTGGCCCAGTCCGGACCGGTGAAGACGGACGTCTTGGTGGTGGCCATGGGCCGGCAAGGGGGTCGCGAAATCGGCTACGGCTCCGACGCTGACGTCATGTATGTCCACCGTGCCCGGGACGGTTTCACGGATGAGGAAGCGCAGGAACAGGCGACGGCGCTGGTCGCCAAGGTTTCCAGCCTCCTCACCCAGCCGCTCAAGCCTGCCATCATGGCAGAGCGCGTGCTCACCGTGGACGCCGACCTGCGCCCCGAAGGCAAGAACGGGGCCATGGTGCGGTCCCTTGAATCGTATGCCGAGTACTATCGCCGATGGTCGCTGATTTGGGAGGCGCAGGCTTTGCTGCGGGCCAGGCCCATGGCTGGATCGGACAGCCTCGCTGCAGATTTCGTCGAACTCATCGATCCGATCCGCTACCCCAAGGAGCTTTCGGAGCAGGACGTCAGGGAAATCAGGCGGATCAAGGCACGCGTAGAGTCTGAACGGTTGCCCAGGGGTGCAGATCCGGCACGGCACCTGAAGCTCGGCCGCGGTGGCCTGAGCGACGTCGAGTGGCTTGTCCAGTTGCTCCAGTTGCAGCACGCGGGAAAGCACGCACGCATGCGGACAACGTCCACCTTGGAAGCACTCTCTGGCGCTGAGGACCTGGGGCTGTTATCCCCGGACGACGCCGGTTTGTTGCGTCAGGCATGGCGGCTCGCCAGCCGCATCCGCTCGGCAAATGTGATCGTCACAGGGCGCGCGTCGGATGTCCTGCCGTCATCCCGGAGGGATCTTGAAGCGGTGGCGCGCTGGTGCGGTTATGCCCCGGGGAATGCAGGGCAGTTCGAGGAAGACTACCTGCGGCTGAGCCGCCGCGCCCGGGGTGTCTTCGAGAAAGAGTTCTACGGCACCTGAGAACGGCGGACGGCTCGAGTTGGCAGGGTATCCGAACAGGAGCTTAGGCGGTTGCTGCGGACACGGCTTCCCGCGTATGCCGCAGCATACTCACTACGGGTGCTCCAGCTGCCAGTTTGCCGTCGACCACAAAACCCTCTTCACGGTCGCGTAAGGCGTCCACCATCCGTTGCCGCCATTGGGCGAGCACGGACTGGTGGGCAGCGTTTGCGGCGAGGTTGACGCACTCGTGCGGGTCGTCGTCGAGGTTGAACAGTTCCTCCGTGCCCTGGCCCGAACCCCAGATGTACTTGTGGTGCCCATCTGTGAGCCAGTGGAGGTTCTGGTCCCAGTACACGTGCTCACCATGAAGGACATCGCGGACAGGAGCCGCGCTGTGTCCGCGAACGATGGGCGCCAAGGACTTGCCATCCACGGAGTCGGGTATCGGGAGGCCCGCCAAGTCGAGCAGCGTCGGCATCACGTCCCTGAGTTCGACCACATGGTCTACCACGCCGCCGCGGACCGAGTCTGCTGCGGATGCGGCGTCGGCGATGATGAAGGGAACACGCGCCGAGCCTTCGTAGGGCACTGCCTTGCGGAACATGTGGTGATCGCCCATCATTTCCCCGTGGTCGCTGGTGAAGGCGATGACGGTGTCGTGGTCAAGGCCGAAGTCGGCCAGGGCCTCCTTGACGCGGTTGATCTGGAGGTCGATCTGCGCCATGAGGCCGTAATAGCCCGCACGTGCCCTGTGGACCACACGGTCCGGGATCGTTCCATTGCTTGCTTGGTAGTCGCCGTCCTGGCGGTACTCATCCCAGTGATGCTCCCAGTCACCCTCCACCGCTTTATAGTCCGGGATATTGAGGTACTGCTCGAAGGCCCACGACGGCGGATCGTACGGCGGGTGCGGGCGGTGGAAAGAAAGGTAGAGGAAGAAGGGCTTCACGGGATCCCGCCGGTGCATCCACTCAATCGCTTGCGTGCCCAGCCAATGCGTTGGGTGCAGGTTCTCGGCCTTGTCCCACGGGCGCGCCACGATGGAGTTGCAATTCACGCCGTGGTCGAAATACTCGGCTTCAGGCCCGATCCCCGGTTGGCGTCGCAGCCAGGGAACGTAGTCGTCGAACATCGCGAAATGATGTCGGTGTTCACGCCGGGCGTGGTGGAGGTACCCGTCGTGCAGGATGACGTCGTCGAATCCAAGCCGGGACCGCTCAGGCCAAACGTGCATCTTGCCGATCGCTTGGGTGTGGTATCCGGCTTTCCGGAACTCTTCCTGGACGGTCACCGGGTGTGCTGCGTGGAAGGGGACGCCGTCGTTGTATCCAACGCGCCCATGCCGTTCCTGCGACTGCCCCGTGAAGAGGGCAGCCCGTGCAGGTACGCAGGACGGAGTTGCTGAATAGCCCTTGCTGAAGCTCACCCCGTTCCTGGCGAGCTCGTCGAGGTGGGGGGTCTCCACATAGGGGTGTCCGGCTGAGGAGAGGCAATCGCCCCTCCACTCGTCCACGCAGATCAGGATGACGTTAGGCTGGGGCATCGTGGTTCCTTGAATCGTAGGAAACTGATGGATCCACCCTATCGGCGGGAGAACGATTATTGCGTGAACGTGACGGCAAGCTGCGTCTTTCAATCGACAACAAGCAAAGGTCCGATGGCGCACCTGTTTGGCTCATACCGCTAAAGCTCGTCGATGATGACGCGCGCGCCATGCACATGGGTGCTGTCGCCGACATGGCAGTCACTCCCGACCAGCGCGACTTCGTGGGCGACCCGCTTCGAATGATGTTGATCAGCCTCGAAGAGGATTCCCGTCGGCCCTATGTCATCGAAGCCGGGGGAGTGGCGGTGGGGGTCCTGACCCTGCAGAGCGGGGCAGCCCGACTGGCCGGGTGGTCGGACGACAATTCGGTTTGGTTGCTCAGGGGATTTTTGATTTCATCCGCGCACCAAGGGCGGGGCTACGGGACTTCCGCGGCAAAGGCCGCTGTGGAGGAAGCCCGGAAACTGACGGCAAGGCTGGGTGGCGGTCAGTCCGGCGTCGTACTTTCCGTCAACGAACGGAATCCGGCTGCCCAAGCGGCCTACGCAAAAGCCGGTTTTGTGGATTCCGGCCGGTATCTGGGTGGAGACGCCGGGCCGCAGCGCACCATGTACCGGGCATTTCGGCGCTGAAGTCTGTTCCACAAGGCACGCTTTAGCCTAAGATTCTCGCGTGACCGTCAGGCTGGATTCAGAAGGCGCGGCCTTTTCAGATGCGTGCTGCTTCCGTTGTGCGCAAGCCGGCCCCCACTGGTCCTCGCGGCATGGCCGTGGCGATCTCTTTGCCTGCCGACGCTGCTTTGCCACTTTTGCCGACGCTGAGCCGGACGGGGTCGAGCGGCTGGCTGCGTCCGTGACGCAGGGGCCAGCGGCGGTGCCATTCGTTGAAACCAAGTAGTCCCGTACGTCACGCGGCAAAAAACGAGTACACACTACTCGTGTCTGCGGCTGGGCGCGCTGGGCACCATGTTCGGTATGACAACGTATGTGATTGAACCGGCGGCCCTGATTCATCGCTGTCAGTGCTGCGGCGAAGAAACAGACCGCGTGTTCTGCGAGGATTGCGCAGCGCCCCAACAGCCTGGAGAGTCGCCGAGAATCGGACACTGACGGCTGGTCAGGAAACGGCAACGACGGACCCGTCCTTGGCTGAACGGCCGTGCGCCCTTATAGACTTCTTGGGTAACTTGCTCTCGACGCTAAGGAGAAGTGCATGGAATACAACGGAAGTTCGTCTGAGAAGGCCGTTCCTGCTGGAGAGTTGGATCGCCGTCACGTGGGGCAGTCGGTAAGTTTTCAGCCCAATGACTTCACCGTCGTCTTCGGGACAATAGCCGGCATCGCCAGGACTGATGCCCTCGTGTACCTGTCACTTGACGGGGTTTCGGGCGGTACGCACTTGAAAGACGAGTATGACCTGCCGGTCGACCACAACGTATACCTCCAGTTGGATCCGCTGAGCAGCGCTGAAAAGGGTCTTGCTGACGCGGCGAAGGCTGTCAGGGAAAAGCTGGACGAGTTCGGCAAGAACATCCGGGACCGGGAACAGGGTAAGGACTCGGAGTAAGTTTCCAGCAACAAAAAGGGTCGGCTTCAGGTGAAAACCTGAAGCCGACCCTTTCGTTATTGGGGTCCTCGGGGAACCGCGCCGCGGGTCTTGGCCCGGCGGCGGGTGGTCCTAGACGCCGTAGTAGAGCTCGAACTAAAACATGTTCAACTACTGATGTTGATTAGCGTTGAAATCCCCTAGATTCCGGGCTTTTTGTCGTTGACCAGCAGGGGTGCAAATTTGGCAAAATTGACCCTCTTGCGGACTTTCTGCGGACTGCGGTGCTCTTACGGTCGCTTGGGGATCCTTGGCGGGCGCCGCCCTGGCGACTTGTCCGGGGGCGGCTGCTTGCGGTTCATTGCCTGGATAGCGTCAATGTCCCCCGAAGTGAAACGGAGGCTCCCACCAAGCATGATATGAGGCCAGGTCTGGGACTTCTTAAGCCTGTACGCATGCGAACGGGTGATCTTCAAGAGGTCAGATACTTCCACGATCGTGTATAGCTGTTGATTCATACCGCGACAGTAGGCAGGCTGCGGCACCCCTAGCCAACCCAAGGCGGCTTGACTTAGGCCCGTTACTGCGTGGATACGTCAACCTACCCAGACTCACTGCGCCGAACTACTGCGTTCCACTTGACCCGTTGTAGGAAGGTAATCAAAATCGGGCTCAAAGTCTTCCAGAGGTGACCGAACTATTACGCCGGCCTCCGCCTTCAGATCATCCATCATCTTCCGGAAACCCACAGGGTCAAACCTAGCCATGCCGGGGACAGTACAGGCGGGGTCTGACACCCAGACGATTCGGCAGTCGGGCGTTTGAGGGAAACAAACCAGCATTCCTGTTGCCAATATCTGCAAACGATGTAGTATCCCCATATCCGGCGCGTCTGCCGGGTGATGGGGGCAACGTACTGGGGGTAATCGTCGGCAAGAGGCCGCTTAGATTTCGCACACGCTAATGCCAGCGTTCAAAGGCATCTATCTCGCATCCGAATCCACTTGCAATACTTTGTCGCGCCCAAAATCAGGGCGCGCGGAGGGGGAACAAAATGAGTCAAGACCACCAACCGAACTACACTCCACCGCCCCCGCAGGGATACCAGCCCCCGCAGGCTTACCAGCAGCAACCATATCCAGGCCAGAATTCATACACTCACCCATTCCAACAGCCGGCAGCACCCCAAAAGTCATTCCTAGTGACTTGGCTTCTCGCGCTTTTGGTTGGCGTGTTCGGTGTTGACCGTTTCTATCTTGGCAAGGTGGGGACGGGCATCGCGAAGCTTCTTACCATCGGCGGTTTGGGTGTCTGGGCACTTGTGGACCTCATTCTCGTGCTTGCCAATAAGCAAACAGACAAGCACCGCCGCCCCTTGGAGGGGTACGACAAGCACAAGGTTGTTGCCTTGATTGTTACTGCCGTCTTTGTCGTCGCCAGCATTGCACTGAACGCTACCCGCGCCACAACGGCGCCGGCCACGCTCTCACCGGCCCCCGCGGCAACCACCGCCCCAACCGTCGAGCCAACAGCTTCCGAAGCAGGAACACGCTCTGAAGCCCCAGCCGCAACGTCCACGCCAGCTCCGGTAAAGACATCAGAAGCGCCCGCCCCGGCTGCGCCCAAGGTGAAGACGCAAACCTTCACAGGGGCCGGCGATGACATCGTTACTGCAGACCTGGCAGGGGAGCCAGCGATCGTGACTTTTGCCTGTGAGCTTTGTAGCAGCAACACGGTGCTGAAAACCAACGGTCGGGAGAGTCTGCTCGTTAACACCATCGGCGCCTACGCCGGCAAGCATGTAGTAGATACTCGTTCAACGTCCGTTACCTCGGAATTTGAAATCAACGCTGATGCTGCATGGACGTTGAGCATTGAAGACATCACGACCATCGCACCTTCCGCAGGTCCTGTTAGTGGGCGTGGTGACCAGGTTGTGCTGCTCTCCGGAAAGTCCACTAAAGCGACTATCACCCATCAGGGCGAAGGAAACTTCGTTGTGCAGGGGTACGGAGGAAGTTACCCAGAGTTGGCTGTCAATGAAATTGGTTCCTACAGCGGTACCGTGAAACTGACCGGACCTGGCTTTGTTCAGGTGAACGCTGAAGGCGACTGGACCATCACCCCCGGCTAGCCACGACACCATAAGGGTCCCATTGAAACGCATTTTAGGAATGGCTGGCGCAGGAATGCTGGCCCTACTGGTGTCCTCCTGCGGAACAGGACACGCCACCGCTGGATCCGGTTCAGCTGGTAGTTCCACACCTTCAACTACTCCTACGGCAACTACAGCTCAGTACGCCAGCATCATCACTGAGCGGGAGGAAGCCTGGCGTGATTACGAAGAGAACATCTTGGATTGTGCGCTGGCATCAGTTGGGAAGTCTGCCGTGGACAGCATAAAGCGAACAACGTGCGGCTACACCGTGATGACCGTGACTCTGACGGCTAGGCAAGCAGTTACTGAATTGCGGCTGCTGCCCGACCCGCCGGCTGAAGTGGCGACACTCGTTGAGCGCACGGTCAAGGCCTTGGACGTTTTGGCCAAGAACCCTGCTGCGACGGTTTGCGAGGTCAAGGATAGTAAGGCGTGTGATGAGGCGATCACGCGAGCAAATGGGGAAATTCGCCCATTGATCCCCATCCTTGACGCCTGGAAGCCCTACACCCGGTAGTTCGCTGTGATCAGTTGTGTGCCCTGTCGCTTAATAGTGACAGGGCACATCGGCTTTGGAGCGTTGTCGGCTTGCTAGAGAAGACGATAAGACCCGAACCTCACGTTCGCTAACGATTCGAGCAGGTGAGCCCAAGGAGTTGGCGGCGCAGTGGAGCCTGGGTCCCTGCCATGCGGCCACCGACCTTGGGCCAGACCGTTGCGGTTGTTCTGGTGCTGGGTGGTAGGTAGGCTTGAAAGCTAAGGAGCCTGATGATTCGTCAGTTTCCTAGGAGGCCCACCAATAGCAACGGGGACACGCAGCAATGAAAGACCCACGGCAAACAGCGCGAGACCTCATAGAACAAAACGACATCACTCTAGAAAGACTCTGGGCTAGTTACTGGGGTAATGGCGGAAGCGCTGCTATCACGGACCTCGACGCATACATATACGAAGCAAAGAACCCGCCACAATTCGAACTCACACTTCTCGCCTTGGCAATCGAAGACCTGGAAGACACCGCCCCCCGAGCGTGATCGCTCATTCCATGAACGACCCAAAGCCACAATCCGGCATTAACAAGCCCCGAGATGAGCCACAATGCGACACCTTTTGTTGGGGAATTTAAGGCATGGCTAGCCGCCGTAGGTGCCTCGTTATCGAAGACGACCCTGATGTCGGCGGCCTAATCGAAGCAATACTGACGCAAGCAGGCTTCGATGTTTACCTTAGGGGGTCAGACGAGGATGGCCTAAGCGAGGCAATGGTTCCTGAATTGGCTCTCATTACCGTGGACGTGGGGCTCCCGGACATGAGTGGATGGGAGGTCGCACTAAGGCTGCGGGACCTCACGGATGCGCCCATTCTTATGATTACGGCACGCCTCACGGAGATGGATGATCTGGACGCTATGGCGGCAGGGGTCTCGGCTTTCCTCGCCAAGCCCTTCCGGCCAACCCAACTGCGCGCACTCGTGCAACAGCTATGCCCAATCGTCCCGTTTTGCCCGTGAGCCTGGAGGTAGGTGCGATGTGCGCGGGAAATCATCCCCGAAGAGTACAAGCCATTGTTCTCGATATGATGCCCTGAAGGATGCCATATGGAATACGATCCAAAAACGAACACCTACACGTCACATGGCCCCAAGGCGCAAGCCGAGGAAAACGAACGTGAACTGAAGAGTCTTCGCAAGGAAAACGCCATGCTGAGGGAGCGGATACGCGACCTCGAAGCAGAACTTAACGAATACAAGTCGTAGACGTGCCCTTCTTCGTAAGGACCTTGGGGGTAACGTCGAGAGCGAGCGACCCCGGTTAGGCTATCGGCCAGCCGTTACCCGATTAGTAAGGCTCCTCACTTTTGCTGGCCTGGTCCCCGGCCCTTGGGTTGATGGCTGACACCAGAACTTCATAGGGCGGCAAGAGCCGGCACTTTATGGAGTGCCGGCTCGTCATTTGAGTTGAACGGCTTTCCCACCTGGGCAACTCGTGGCACTCCGACTGTCCAGATCCGCGGCATGCTCGGCGACGGTCATATCAAAGGCACCCAAATTGGTGGCCGGAACGCCGAACAATCAGATGCACATAGACATTGCAGCATCGGTCTAAGATCCATTTGTGAGTGAACAGAGCATCAACAACCTTGTGGCGGCGATTGCGGCCGCGATTGCTGTACTCAGCTTGATTGCCAGCTGGGTACGGGCGGGGGCAGCGAATCGGACCGCGGCGGCATCAAGTATCACTGCTAAGGACGCGTTGGCGGAAAGTAAGAGAGCCAACCGGACCGCTGAGGACGCCAACAAGATAGCCCAGCGTCTACACGACGAATCAGGCGGGCGGGTGACAGTGCGGATGAATGCTGCTGCTTATCAGCCAAGGAGGGCTGACGGTGGTCTCCACACCCAGGGATCGGGTGAATTCTATCTGGAGGAAATCGAAGCCGCCTGCGTGGAGCTGTGCCAGATCGTGGTCGAAAATCCAGGTCGAACGGGAGTCACCGTGACGGACGTTAGATTGCGTTTCGAAGGCCTCCCGCACAGGTATGCCGCGACAACTCCGTGTCTGACGCTGGATTCTACTTTCCATGGTCAGAGTTCAATTCCGGATAGATGCTTTCGGTTGGAACCCTATGACCGGAAGACTTTGCTGATGGACTACTGGTCGGTCGTTGACAGTCTGTTTACCAAAAACCCGAGCCTGGCAGAAGTTTCAATTCATGCGGAGGTTGAAGTGGCAGGGCACGGTAACGTTTTCCACTCAAAGGCTCACGGCAACTGGACGATACAAAGACGTATGGTCAGCGCGTATGGTGATCACTTCATTCGTCGGCCGCGAAATGTGATACTAACGTCAATGATGCGGACCTACTTTCAGAAGCTCTCACACCTGAACGGTCTTGGAGAGTACGCGGCAACAGCTGAGCAAATGATTGACCCCTCATGGAATTTCGAAGCGATCAAGGACCGTCTGGAACTAGTCAAAACCCATCCCAAGGCGGGCCTTTTCGCCTTGGAGGACCGAAACTTTGATACAGATGGATTGGCTCTGGCGCTATGGAGCCATCATGAAGCGTTGGGGGAGCAGATTAGGCCCTTTCCGGTCCCCGAGGTAGTGAAGCAGGGACATCAGGAATGGGTCGCCTGTCAGGATCAACCACAAGAGGGGAGTTGAATTGATGCGAAAGCGCGCGTGCATCTTCTCTCAATCTTCAGGTCCGCTGACCCAGGAACATGTCCTGCCCCGACGACGGAGCACGCATGCGTACTGACGCGTCAGCGCATTGCGAGTATCTGCCTGACGATTAGGCTGATACTTTCCAGCCAATGATCCAAGAAGTAGGAAGCTCCTTCGAGGCATAAGAACCGAGTGCCAATCTCGGGCTCCCGTCCACCTACAACGAGCCTATTGCGAGCATGCGTTCTGGTCTAATGCCTCCGGAGAATGACGCCGCAGCAGGTGGCCACTTCACCGCGCTCGATAAATCACCTCATCTACGTCGGCCCAAAAGCAAGGAGACCTATGAATGGCGCGACTTCAAGTACGAACGAGAAGATCGAGCTGAACAATCGCGAGCTGGCGCTCTATGTTCGAGAGGTTGTCTATCAAGCAAGAATCATGCGAAAAGCTGTGGAGGAATACAACGTTGGACTCCATCAAGGCGAAACAACAACCGTCCTCGTAGCGGCGCAGAACGCCATCAACGCTGCAATGGCCATCAATCGTCTCTTCTGGGTAACGTTTCCCAACCGCTCTGGAGCCCCGGACGATGCAACACTGCAGAAGCGAGCGTTCTCTCTAGCGAGAGCTAAGCAGTTGAGGAAAATAATGGGCAATATCAACCAGGAGACCTCGCCACTGGCAGATCGCAAGGTCCGAAACGCTTTTGAACACTTTGAACAGTATCTCGATGACTTCCTGTTCGACCAGCGTAGTGGTGATGACCAGAACGGCTTCATTGGGGATGTCATAGTGGCGCCCCGGGATGGCATCCTGGTAAGTGGTAAGCCACCCATTCACCTTCGTCACGTTCACCCAGATGTTCATGAGGTTGGGGTCCTGACGGTGAAGACTGACCTGCTGGCTCTTGCAGCCGAGGTTGTGCGAGTTGACTGCCTGGCTAAGGAATGGCTACGCATAAACGACGAGCCGCAGGGGATCTAGTCGTCGAAGACTGCAGGCCATCGTAGCCAGAGTCGAGAGGTAGAGTCTGGACTATGGGAAAACCTGAACGCGATGCGGCGACGGTGATCGCTGACGCAGAGGCAATGCTTCGCACGGCACGACTCGGACTCAAGGACTTCAAAGGGGCCGATATGGAGCGGCGACTACCCGGGTTGTCGAACGCTGTGGTGTTTGGGCGAGCTGTCACCAATGTAATCGAGAACCTAAGGTCGCGGGTCGATTCATTTGCCGAGTGGTACCGGCCTCGGAGCGCAGCCCTTGGCAAGGATGCGACGTTCAAGCGGCTGTACCAGATGCGTAGCGAGATACTAAAGCAAGGCAGTAGTGGGGTTAGTACCAAAGTCATTGTGGAAAGCTTCGATTCGCGGGACCTTGCTCCGCTGATGGCATCGCCGCCGCCGGGGGCAACTCGTTTCTTTATGTTTGATCAAACTGGCGGGTCAGGATGGGAAGTGGAGCTTCCTACGGGATACACGGTTCGGTACTATGTTGCGCTGCCTGACTCTGTGAAGGCTTCCTCGTCGCTCACCCTCCGTCTCGGTGATGAGGACATAGACGCAGCGCCCGTCTTGGAGAGATATTTGGAGGCCATGGAGCGGATCGTTTCTGACGCTAAGTCAAAGTTTCTGTAGTTAGCCATCACAACAGAAACGACGAAAGACCCCACCCGATTGAGGGTAGGGGTCTTTGCGTTAGGTGGCTGGTTCTTTGGGTGCGACCTTGAGACGCAGCAGGAACGAACCAAGCGAGGTCAGGAGAGACTTACCGATGAGGATCCCGAACGTCACCCAGAACTGTTGCGTGGTGATGTCCGCCGTGGTCAGCAAGTCATTCAAACCCATGCCGATCAGGACAAGGGCGTCAAGGATGATGCCCGTGTACAAGGTCCGCCACGCACGATTCAGCGCGTCAGACTTCACAGACAAAGGGGCTGCATGGTTACCCATTTACTTGCCTCCCAGTGCGGTGCCGAGTTCGGACACGACTTGCTTGGCGAGTTCCGGGGGCAGTGCTGCGGCGAGTGCGCGTGCCAGCTCTGTCGGGTTCACCGTGGCGTTGGTCGCCTTGAGCGATTCAATGGCGGCGTACACAGCCCCGGCGTGGCGCTTACCAGACTCGCCAGGAGACACAGCATCAAGGACAGCCTCAGCCGCAGCAGCAGCCCGAGCAGCGTCAGCCGCCACGGAACCAGCTTCCTTGTAACCGGACCTGCCAGCGCTTGCAGTTTCCCAAAGCCAGTTAAGGCGTTCGCGATCAAGGTCGGTGAACATGTCGTCTTCTTCCGTTGGGGTAGAGCTTTGCGGGTTGATTGATTCGCCGCCGCCGATAAGCATGTGGGGGCGTGCACGAAGCACGCCGAGTAGCGGGCCGGTGCCCGCGTGGGAGTAGGCCAGCCTTGCGCGGTGCGCGGGCTTAGCGCTGTAGTAGTTGCCGTCAACGAACTGCCACGGGTACGCGAACCCGTCTTGCTGGATGACGTTCATGCCCGTCCAGTCCGCTGATTCGATGATGAACGTGTGGCCCCACTGGTTGAGGTTGTCCCCGGCAGTAACGCCAACGTCCCACCGCTGCGGAACAAAGCCGTGGTAGTAGTCGATGCGCTCCCAGTACTTGTCCGGGGCGCGGTCGAGTAGTCCGTTAGCACCAGCAACCCCGCCCACGCATTCAGGCCAGGGGACACCGAAGATGAACTCCCCGAAGTGGTCAACAGCATCAACGCACTGGAAGCCATAACGACCATCGGGGTTCAACGCTGTGCCGACAACGGAGTTCATCCACACTTCGCGAATGTCAGTCATAGGTTTGTCCTAGTCATAGAGGCCGTCCGGCCATTCGGGTGGCGGGGGCGGATTGCCCTGGTTGATGTGCTCGCGGAGCTTGTTGATGTAGTTGTCACGGATCATCTCGCGCCGCTTCGCTTTGTTCTGCTCAGCCTTGAGGTCCGCGATGTCCGCTTTCATAGCCGCGGTTTCCTTCTCTCGGGCCTCGCGGTCGTCCTTGATCTGCTCCTGCAACTGATCGATCAGAGCGTTCTCAGGTTTGCCCTTGTGCTGGATCTTGGTCGCCAACCATGTGCCGCACACCGTGACAGCAGCGACGGCGACGGACCCTACTACAGCCCATTCATTCACTGGTGCCGCCCGACTGTTCCTGTTGCTTCCTGAGCATGTCCTGTAGAGCGGTGACCTTGATGAGGAACCCAAGCACAAGGCCGGCTGGGGTGAGCCAGATCATCGCCGCCGTCGCAAGGTCAGGGTTCGTGAACCCAGTCAAAGCCCATGCGAACAGGTAACCAACACCCCACGCAGCAACAGCCCCCACAACCAGGGACAGGCCATGTCGGGTGTGACGGTTGATCATGTCAGCGATACACAGAATCCCGGCAGTGAACCAAACAGCAGCCCACAACCCAAGGATCCTGCCGTCAAACGTCACAAGGGACTGACCAAGGTTCAGGCTTTCAGGGTTGATCGTCGCGTACGACAGGCCGCGGGTAAACGCAAGAACCGCCCCCGATGTCAACGCTATGTTGCGTCCAATGATGACGCGGCGGTGTGGTTTCACAGGTGGCCCCCCAATGGGCGTATTGTTTGTTTCACCCATCCGGGCGAGCCTCCTAAACAGGCTTGAGACGGTTAGGGTACTGACGCCCCTATGCTGTGATGAGCTAGGGGTCGCACGTGCTAGGTGTCAGGGCTCAGTTTGATGCGCCGAGCACTTCACCCCGCTACGCAAGAGCAGCTCCGTAGCGGGCGCCCATTGCTGTGCGGATCGAGGTCAGGTCCGTGAGGGACAGAGCGGTTGGGTAAGTGATGACCTCGTACACGTCCAGGTTGCCGAAAATAGCCGTGGACGCCCGGCCGATGGTGACTTGGGAGTGAACACCAGTAGAAGCCCCGACTTCCGCGGCGGTCCCATCGATCGCGTAGCGGGATGTGGTGGACGTCGCCGCGAGGCTGAAGACGTGGTACTTGGGCTGGTTCGGGTTCACCGACACGAACTTCGAGGACGTTCCCGAGATCGTCAGCGCCGTGGTGTCCGCCGTCGTCCTCTTGGCATACGTTCCACCAGTGTGGAAAATGCCCTGCTCCGTCCCAGATGCGGCCTTGACCCTCGCCACGACGACAAGTGTCTGCACGTCAGAAAGCCCGGAAGCGGTGAGGATGTCATCCACGCCGTCAAACCGGACACACCGGTTGGCGTACTCGTCCGTCTGCATCGTCGGTCCCGTGCCGTTGGCTGACAGGGCGAGGGTGCCTGTGGTCGGCGTGAACGCTGAAAGCACGGCGGCGTCCGCTGGGGTCTGCCGCTGCGCCAGCCACCGGTGCGTGTACCCTGCCACACCCGTGGAATGGTCAAGGAACTTCAACGATGCGGAGTCCCCACCGGTGAAGTTCGTCGCGAAAGTCCGCTTAGTCGTCATGCTTTAACCTCAATAGTCTTGGCGGATTCGCCGGTTTCGTTGGTCGTCGATAAACGAGCCCACAAAGGGGCGGTGGCGGTAAGGCCCGTCAAGCTGTGGGACAGTGTGATGGGCCCGTTGAGAGTCTGCGGGACCCAGGAGGCACCGTAGTCCGTGGAGGTGTCAAGGTTGAACGAGGTGAACCGGCACGGCGGGGCTTCCCAGCTAACGACCGCTGTGGTTCCCGAGCGTTCGATCCGGACACCGTGCGGGGCGATGGGGTTGTCCCCGGTCACGTTCAGCCGCGCCCGGTACAGTCCCTCGTTCGCCATGATCTTTCCGCGGACGGCGTTGCCTTCGGGGCTGTAGTGAATCCGTTCCCCGTACTTACCGTAGTCTTTCGGACCCCAAACGTAGGAGGTGCGGGTCACGCGGCGGGGCGTGTCCACGTGAGCGAACGCGATGCCTTCCGTGCTGGAACCCGGGCCGCCTGCGGCGATTTCCTCCGGGGTCATGGAGCCGAGGATAAACGGCAGGTCGGATACGCCGACGTCGGCGCGGAACTTCCCGATCATGTAGTCCAGTGCCGTGGCGTACTGGGTCTGCGTCATGGTGGCGCGGTCGTTCTCACCCTGCGACCAGAGCGCAGCCAGCAGCGTCCCGCCCGTAGCGGACAGTGCCGCCTTGGTCTGGTTCACGGCGTTGGTGTACAGGTTCGGGGTCGCCGCGGAATCCGGATCCCATGTGCCATTCGCGCCTGGGGTGAAGCCTGATGAACCAACAGCGGTAGGGACAGCCACCACCACTGCTTCCGGGTTCTGCTTCGCGAACTCAAAGCAGAAGTTCAGACCAATCGATTCCCCGTGCGTGAGAGGAACGATGATGGGGACGCCAGTGGTTGCGTTCCACACCATGAGCTGTGAGGACAGTTCCCGGACCTTCACCGTGGAGGCGTCGTTCCACTTCCACAAAGCGTTCGACTGGCCAAGGATCGGGACGACGTACACGTTCTTGCTGAACTTCACCCCACCGCGGGTGAACGTATCCGTCTCTAGTGCTCCGATGTAGACCGTGCCATCGTCCTTGATGCCCCACGCGATCCTGCCGGAAGCGTCCGTCTCAACGTGCATGAACCCTACTGGGGCGACTGGTTCGAGTACGGACTCGATGCCCATTCGCAGGAGGTCGATCCGGGCGTGTGGGAGGTGCTTGGTGCCGTCCGCGAACGTACCCTCACTAACCTTCCCGGAAGCGTCAGTGACCGCTTCCAGATAGTCGTCGTTTGGGGGAGCAGTTACAGGGGCCAGCGGGTCAGTCCTTCGGACGGGGTTAGCCTCGTCTACTTTGGCTTCTGCTGCCGCCTCCGCCGCAGCAATGGCTTCGGCGCTGAGCGGGTCACCTGGATCGCCCTTAGGGCCTCGAAGGTCGGCAATCGGTACCCATGCCATCAGCTGTTACTCCATTCGTGAAGGATGCCCGTGTTGAGCGGGTTGGTCATGTCAGTTGGGTCCGATTTCAACCATTGGAGGAAAGGACCGGAGTATGGAGGTTCGCTCAATGACACGAAGACCATCCGAGTGTTTGTCGGGGGCTGACCGAACAAGTTGGAGAATGATCCGCCACCCGGGGGGACTTGAAGTTTCCAGTCAGGAAAGTCGGCCTTGACGTAGTTGCCCGCGGCGTCCAGCCACTGAATCGATATGGTGTACCAAGCAAGGTCGTGCATGTCCGTGGTGGATTGCAGGTTTACCGTGAACGATCCGTCAGATTCCGGTACGACGGTTTTGGGTTCGGTTGGGAGCATCACCCCCGCTTTCGCGTTGGGCGCGTTCAGTGTGAAGTGAATTTCGGGGTACTTACCTGCGAGGTGACCACCCCCAACGTCGGTTAGGTTGCCGGTAACGTTTGGCATGTCGCCTCCTGGGGGCAAGAGAAAAGCGCCCCCGGCTTGGGAACGCTTGGAAGTATGAACATGTGGGGGCGTGGCTTAGTCCGTGATGTCTGCCACGGGTTCTAGTTCGGCCCGCAGCTCAGCTATGATCCGGTCCTTGACCTTGTTCCGTGCGTTCGCCGTAGCCAAAGCCAACTGCGCATCAGCCAACGCTTGCCGGAACTCGCCAACAACCGAGTCATGCATTAGCTGGAAATCCTTGGGGTCCATGAAACCTCCGGTGTATTAATTCGCGGAACAACCCGCTAGGATTCGGGCATGGGGAAAATTGGGGGACTCGCCTTACTCTCGGCGTTTGTACTCGCGGGGTGCACTGCCCCGGTCGCGCAAGACGTGCCATCAACTCCCGCTGTGACAGCCGAGGTATCTAGCCCAAAGTCGATCACCAAAGACGGCCAAGCGTTCGACACCACAAGCGTCAGCTTCAACTCATCGGCAGTCGATGACTTCGCAGCCGCGGCGGCTTCCATCCCGGGGTACTCCAAGACCAGTGCTGATGCTCTTGCTGTGGTCGGTCGGGACCTGTGCGAGCACTACGCCGGCGGATTCACTACTGAGGATCTGCGGGCCGCGAGTCTGCCAGGATACGCGGATTCGACGGCGCTGCTGGGCGAAGCGGCTATGGCAACTGTCTGCTCTACGCCGTAGAGCGGTAGATCATCCCGCCTTCACTGACATAAAGGTTGGCAGCGTTCGACGTCTCTGGCAGGCTTCCGACAAAGTACGCTCCGACGCTATTGAAGACCATCCCCCGTCCGCCGCCGCCGATATCTGCTTGACTCGTAGATACCGTGACAGCGCCACCACCGGAGCCGGACTTCACGAATTGTGCCCCGTTGGGTGTGGCAGCAACGTAGGTACCGTTCGCAAATCGAAGACTCCCATCAAAATAGTTGGGATCAATCGTGACATCACCTGCAACGATCTTGCCCGTGGTCACGTCCAGGTCATTCTTTAACGTGGTCACTCCCTCCACGGACAACGTCCCCGTGGTTTTCATCGGGCCATCCACGTCAAAGGTGCCGGTCACTGTCGTGTCCCCGGTGATCGTCGTAACACCATCAAGATCAGTCGGACCAGTCACGGTGAAGTCACCAGTCACCGTGGTGTTTCCTTCGATGGAGGCAACACCAGTTACCGTGAAGTCCCCAGCCACGTCGGTTGGGCCGTTGAGGTTCACGTCACCGGTCGCCGTGAACGTGCCCGACATGGCTATCTCACCCTCAGCGATCAGCGTCCCCGAGATAGTAGCCGAGCCGCTGACGACCAGCCCGCCGTTCTCAATCGTGATCCCGCCGCCCCCATGAACACGGATACCACCACGACCAACCGCGGAACTGTTCATATTAGATGCATGCTCAAGCGCCCGGAGACGCCGGAAAATGTCAGCGAAGTTACCCATATATACGTTATCGATCTGCCCCACGGTCAGCCGCCTATCATCTGCATCTGCAACGTAATCCAATGCCTGTCAAAGTCGAACTGGATCAACCGCCAGTTATTCCACCCAGCACCCAGGAACCGGAACCCGGTCGTCTTCACCCGGCACGTGCCGCCAAGGATCAAATCACCAAGCTTCACCGAACCACCAACAGGGATACGGAAACTGAACTGCTTCGTCGTCTGATTCGCGGAGTACAGGTCAGCCGTTGCGCGTTCCTGCAACTTAACGCCTTCGTGGATGTCCTGATAGCTGGAAACCCGCTCAAGCGCCGGAATGTCATCAATGAACAAAGACGACGAACGAGCAAGCACGTCCTCGCCCTGACCCTCGCCCGTTGCGATGACCCGGTTAGCGACCTTCTCAGCGTTCGTCCTCAACCTTGGCTGGAACACTTCGGACTTCTCAGCCGTCGCGTCCCACTCCCAAAACCCCGTCGTCAACTCACCCGAACGCATCACCCACTCAAGGGTCTCCGTGCCAGCAGCCCACCGCACATCGAAGTCCACATATGGACCCCCGTACGTGTTCATGATTTCCTGTAGCGCGTCCTCAACAGTGACGAACTTATAACCCTCATACGTTCGCGAGTGCGTACCAGCAACATCGGCAGACATAATCAAAGGCAAGTCGTAACGTGCAGCCGGGTCACCATCCATGCCCTTAGCAACCACAAGGTTAGCCAACGTCGCGAGTGAACGCCCCGTCCAAGTCAAAGGCGGACCAGCCGGCGCCGTCCCATCACGGTTTGCCAGCAGGTAACGCCTCGCCAGGATCCACCAAATGTCATAGTGCGTGACAGTTACCGTGCCCGAATCCAGATCCTCGTCAATGTCAACGATCAACCCGGCATAAACCGCGTTGCCGTCTTCCTCCGCAACAAGGATCCGTTCCAACGGGGCAATAGATTCGAGCGTAACAACCTCAGACACGTCCGGATCATTGACCTTGAACACCGCCGAACCACTACGCCCCGCATTCAACGCACGCGAACCAGTGAACTCAAACGCGGGCATCTCAATCTTGCTACCCCAAGTCGCCGTGCTCACGGAAAAATACCGCATCATCAGCGACTCCTAAATGTAAGTATCAAGCAGCGTTAGTGTCGCTGTACCTGTCCCCGTCGTGATCGGCTCAATGGAAAGCGCGGTCGCGATGCCAGGTGTGACCAGGGGAGTGAAGCCCCACCCGAGCCCGCCATGAACAATCGACCCGTTAATCCGCAAGCGACCGTCGCCGTAATCGATGCTGTGAGGCTGACCGCTAACGAGCGGCTGTGACACAGTGAAGATCTGGCCCTTGATCGTCAGGATGTACCCACCGGGCATCGAACCAGAAACCAAGAACCGGGGAACCGCGTTGTAGTTACCGCGATGGAAAATACCGAGCGCGTTAGACCCAACAGAAGCGGACCATTCCCGCGACTCCCCATATTTCCGCGGGTCAACGAACTTCAACCGGATCTGCCATTGAGCGAACTTGTCAGTCACTGGCAGGAACTTCGCGCCGCTGTTCCGCTTGCCATCAGCCCACAACGTTGGCCCGTGACCAGCAACCGTGAACCGCCCAAACATCGGGGAAGCGAAATACGCCTGAGCCTCATGCATCTGCTCATGGCTGTCAGTACGCAAACTGCCCGAGAGAGTCAGAAGGCGAGCCTGGTTATACGTCGGAAGGTCGAGTTCGCCATCAGCGTCAGGCCGGTCAACAACCTCACCCTTCGTATCCGGCGAACCCCACCAATCCTCCATACCACCAGTCACGGCCCACTCACCAAACCGGTCAACACCAGAGAACGTCCTAGCACCCCACGTAATACGCTCAGCCACCAAGACGAACCCCCTGCTTCTGCAACTCGAAACGGATCAACCCCATAGCCTCATCCGCAACCTCACGCGGCGCCGTCGTCCCATGCACATTCAACTCAAGAGACACAGACGCGCCCACAGGCGACACAGCAGGAGCCGCAACAGCACGAGAAACAGGAGCAGCAGCCGGCGCATACTGATAACCCACCCCGCCGCCAGCCTGTAGCTGCCTACGGAACGCATACACCGCATCCTGACCGCCCATAGCATCCACATCACGGTCAGAAAGCACATGCTCACCAGGGGCCAGCAAACGCAGCTCAGAGTCAACACCCTTCTGACCTCGACCAACCACAGCACCACCAGTAGCCATAGGCGCAACCTCGCCCGGACGATGCGGATCAAGCCCGCCGCCGATTGACATCAAATACTGCTTCTGGATCTGTTCAATGGTCTTGATGGTCACAGTCGCAGACTTACCATCAAGTTCCTCGGCCTTGCCCTTAATCTCTTCGAGCTTCTTCGACGCCTGATCCTCAACCCACGTCTTGATCGGAACATCCTTGGGAATGCCAAGAGCCTTACGCGCCATCGTGTCCGCCGCGTCACCAGTGATACCGAACTGACCAGCGGCAGCAATCAAATCGTCATAACTTGCTGACAAACTAGCCTGCAAAGTGTCCTGAGCCGCAGCCGAACCCTGAGCCGCCAACGTCTCCGCAGCCTGAGCCTCAGCCGTAGCCATAGCAGCCTTAGCCAAGTCGTTATAAGCCTGACGATTAGCACGGCCCTTCGGTTCGTTCTCATCCAGGCTCTTACCGTTCTTCGTGATCGACTCAGTAACCGCATCAATAGCAGCCTCATACGCGATCACCGAATCAGACGCCGACAAATGCAACAGACCAGCGTTGAACAAAGCCTGAGTGAACTTCTCAATGTTCGTCACAGCCCCGTAAGCGCTGAGCCCAACATCCTCAAGACCCTTCGCCATGTCCTCCGTGATCGGAGACAGGTCGCCGCCCTTAGTGATGAAATTCTGCGTAGCTGTCGTAGCGGCCTGCATCGACGCGGGAACCGTACCCAACGCGAAATCAAGCAACTCCTGTTCAGTCAGAGTCTTCCCCGACTGATTAGCCAACCCAACAAGCGCTTCCCTGTAACCGGGCAGGTAATCGAGTGCTTCCTTCGCGCCCTTGCCGTTCTTCTCAAACTCTTTCGTCAACGCCTGGAAAGACTTAGCCGCAGTCTCCCCGGCGCCGTTCTTCGCGAGGTTACCCATCTCATCGCCAAGCCCCCTAAGCCGGTCCTCCAACTGCCCAATCTCACCCTTCGGCAAACCAAGCAGATTCGTGAACCCCTCAAAGAACTTATTACCCGCATCATCGAACGTCTGGTTACTGAGCCGCTTCACGGCATCAGCCATGTTGTCGATGTTGCTGACCGCGATCCCGTTTACCTTGTCGAAATTCCCCATCGTGGAATCAAGACCAGAGATAGCGTCCGTGCCCATCATCGCGTTCTTCTGCAACGCAAGAAGCGCTTGTCCGTAATCCTCAGCAGACTTCGTATGCTTCTCACTGAAGACAGCAGCCGCGATCTGCAAAGCAACCAAAGCACCAACCGCGCCACCAGCAGCCTTACCCACGTTACGGATAGCCGTACCAGCCTTAGACCCAGCCGGCGCAACCTTATTCAGCGACTCATTGAACTCAAGGAGTTTGGGCAGCCCGGATATAACAGCCCCCGCGAGTAAAGCCGTCGCACCAGTCATGCCAGCGATGCCGACAGCCGCGTTCAAAATCGGCGCCGGGATCTTACCGATAGCGTCAACCAGATCCTCAGCACCCTGCACCAGACCACGCAAAGACTGAGCCGCGCCCTCACCGCCCTTGATCAAGACCGAATCAAACGAGCCGCCCAGCTTCTCAAGATCACCAGCAAGGTTGTCCTGCTTGATGCTCGCAGTGACAGCCGCGTAACCAGACTCATTGACCTTCTCAATCCAGTCATCAATACCCGCGGCGCCCTGCTCATACAGAACATTCGCGCCACGGATAGCATCAGTACCGAAAATCTGAGCCAACGCCTGATCACGGGTTGCCTGAGACAACCCGCCCAGCTTCGTTTTCAACTGCTCAGCAAGATCCGAAATCCCAACAAACTTGCCCTGAGCGTCATACGCCGACAACCCAAGCTCGGCCATCAGGCTCTTAGTTTCCTTCGCCGGGTTCGCCAACGCCAGGAGCATCGTCTTGAACGACGTACCAGAATCAGACCCGATCAAACCCGCCGAAGCGAACGCCGCCAGCGTGCCCGTCGTATCCTCAACCGACAAACCAAACTGAGACGCAACAAGACCAGACTGCTTCAACGCATTACTGATGTCCTCAACCGAACCCTGCGCCTTACCAGCACCAGCCGACAGCAAATCCGCAAGGTGAGGGATGTCCTGCCCCGACAACTTGAACTGCGTCAAAGCCGTAGCCGCTATCTCAGCCGCGTCCGCAACCTCAAGAGAACCAGCCGCAGCCAACGACATAGCCCCAGCAAGACCACCCTTAAGGATGTCCGCAGTGGAAACACCAGCCTTAGCCAGCTCATCAATCGCCTGCGCCGCTTCCTTAGCGGAAAAGGACGTGTCAGCACCAGCATCAATAGCAGCTTCACGCAGCAAGTCCATGTTCGCGGCAGTTTCATGCGTGCTCGCCCGCACCGTAGCCATAGCCGCGTCGAACTCCATGAACGACTTCACAGCCAAACCAGCACCAGCGATCAGAACACCGCCCGCGACCATCGACGCTTTGCCTACACGGTCGAAATGTTCCTCACTCTCCCGAGCGAACTTAGCCGTCCTGCTAGCGAAATCAGAAGCCGCCTGCTGCGCCGTCCTCATCCCCGCAATAAAACCCTGAACACGGGCCTCAAGCGCAATAGAAATAGACCGGTCTGCGATGGTAACCACCCCTTAAAGACGGCGCCGTACCCTACACTTAGCGGCATGACGGAAAAGACGGCGACCGAGAAAAGGCGACCAGGAACAAAACTGCTCATCATCGGATTAGTGCTAGCTGCAATAGGGCTATTGCTCGTCATCATCGGGTTCTCAACAACCCGCGTCACATTGCAGCCGGGAACATTCCGCACCATCGAAGCTCCAGGCGCGCCAACCCCGGCAGCGTGGATAATCCTCGCAACAGGGTTAGTCCTCGCAGCAATCGGATTCGGGAAACGAGTGCTCGCCGCGATCGAAAAACGCTAACTACTCCCGCAACCGCGGAACAAACAACAACGCCTCAGAACCAGGCTGATCACGGTAAGCCTCAGCAGCACGACCCCGCGCAGTAGTCGCATGACAACGAATCGGCAACCCAGCGTCATACTTCATCTCGTTCGCCGGATCCGTGCACAACGACAGAGGGCCCCCACACTTCGGGCACAACCCAGCCCGATAATGCATCAAAGCCAGCACAACAGTCTGCTGCGACTCGTCCCACTCAGGCTCAGGACGGGACGCGACCACACGCCCCAACTCGTCAAACTCAAACGTTGTCCGCGGCTCCCACCCATGAAACCGCTTCAACGAAATACCAAGCGAAAGCGCCGCTTCTACATCTGATCTGAGGCCTGGATCGTCCTGTAGGCGCTGAGCGAAAAAGGGACTTCATTCCGCCCCTTATTCACCCGCAACACAGCCATGACGAAATCCTCATACTGAGAATCAGTCATGTCATCCGCCAGCGCATCCCACTCAGTAGCGGGGTCGAACTCCAACGCCTCGCCGGCCTGATTCTCGACCGCAGCGATGCAAGCCGGAATAGCCGCAACCATCAGAGTCTCAAGGTTGAACCCGTAAGCCTTATCGGTGGCGTTACCCTCACGCGGGGCATGCTCAGCAACAAGATCCTGCCACGCCGAACGCTTCAAACCACGCACCAGAAACTCAACCGTCGAAGCTTTCATTTCAGCCTCAACATCAGTGACCTTCTGCGCCAACTGCTTCAAACCACTATTCAGGCGCGCATCACCCAGCGACTTCGTACGCGCCGCGTTGAACTCAGCCTCAGCCGCTTCATGCGCCGCCTTCAAATCACCGTCAAGGCAGAAAGAAACCCGCGTCTCAGGACGCTTAACCGTCAAAGTCATTACTACTCCAAAGAAAATGAGCGGGACGAGTGGGACGTGGAGCCTGCCTGCCCCCGGTCCCACAACACAGGGGCAGGCAGGAGTAACGCGGGAAGGGTTACGCGGCTACAGCCACGCCCACCTTCGTCTCGCCAGTCACGAACAGCTTCTGAGCCGTCTTGAGCACCGAGTTAGCTTCTGGGGGAAGGTCGTTGTACTCACCCGGTTCAATCGGGTACACAGTAACCTTGTCCGTAGCGACAAGCGCCGTATCGAACGCCTTGCCGCGCCGGATCACCATGAACTGCTTGGCGCCAGGAACAAGAGTTTCCTTCGCCTTGTTGTACAAGTCCTCATCCGGGGTGTTCGTGTTGTCGATGTACTCGACCTCAAGGGAACGCTGAGCGCGGCCCTTCTTCTCGTACGTCTGCGTAGAGCACAAACGCTCATCCGCGATGACCTGCTCAGACAGCGAAGGCTTAAGCCCCGAAGCAGTCAGGTAGCACGAGATATCCACCGCGCCAACAGCCGTCACCTCAGCGACAGTAGGGGCGTCAGTGTTGGCAATCGCGGACACCAAGACAACCTTTACGTTGCCGTCCGCCGGGGATGCTGGGATGTCAGCCATTTTCAGTTTCCTTCTTTTCGGCCCTCAAGGGCGCAGAGTGTTTCGGCAAACGAGGCCGATCAGCCGGCGGATACCGGTCAGACTTCACGAGCTGATAAAGCCCAGCGCCGAGACGCCAGTCATCCTCAGGCACGTCAAATTCGTGGCGCGTCGATGGGTCTTTGACACGAACAAACAAGGGGAGCCACCTTTCAGTGGGCAACAAAAAGGCGCCGCCCTGGCGCCAGTAAGATTTAAGGCCTTCGGGAACCTGTCAGGATCCAATCGAACGGCTGATACAACGGATGATTCGTGGTGCCGGGGATAGTCACGTCATCGTCAGGCTGAATCGGCTGCTCATTCGGCACAGACTCAATCGCCCCAAGAGTCCAACCAGCAACCACAGGCCGCTTACCCTCAAGACAATCCGTGAGCGTCTGAGCAATGATCCGCACCGACGCCCCAGTGAGCCCAACAACCGTCGTCCGGGAACGCAGATGCCGGGACAAAACCGCACGGGAATTCGCACGATCCGCCACAGTCGGGAAATTCGTAGTCACCAACACGTACGGAAACGAGGGAGACGCCGGCACCTTATCCGGATACACGGTCACGCCAGTTATCAGCGCCTCGAAACCCTTAGCCAGGGCATCACCAGTCACAATTGATCCGCCCATCTCGCAGCCAACGCCTCAAGCTGAGACACAGTACGCGGTTCCTCAGACCGCAGCGGCTTATCAATATCGCCGGAACCACCACCACGACTAGTACCGAAGTAATAGATGTTGCCCAATGAACCACCACGACGGCCCTTATCCGGACCAATCACATACCTTGCCCTGCCTGGAAGATAATGCCGGTCATACGAAATCGAACCAGCCATGCCCTTGAAATGCTCCGACGCGCTAACGTCCGCGGCCATCTCAGACTTGATGTTCTGCGCACCCTTCTTAAGCACAGCATCAACATCATCCAAGGCAGACCCAGCGATCTTCCCAAGGTTCTGCGACAACTGCCGCACTTCCTCAAGACCATCCATTAGCTGGTGACCTCCCTGACCGGCAAACGGAACGCCGTATCAAACGAATCCGGCGTAAAACCATCCACCCGATACACCTTGCCAACAAGCTGCGGTGTACGCGCCGCCGTAATAGTAACCACGTCATCATCACGCACATCCGCAGACTCAGCCGGCACATGCACCTGCCTTGATACGACAGTGAACGAATGACCACCAGCCTCAGGACTAGACACACTCGAATCCTTCGACTGCACCTTGCACCTGCCGGCATAAACCAGCGTCGACCCGTTCGTAACCACGCCCGTATCAGGATCCGTGATTGGCTCACCAGGGCGGGTGATAGTGCACGCGTCCAACATCAGGGACTCGGCAGCAGCACGACCCATCGCCAGAACGTCACTCACGGCGCCCCATACGGAGTAATCGTGAAAGCTTCCTCCGACGAACCCGGCAACAACTCAGCCCACTCCGCATCAGTCAACTCAACCGAACCAGGAGTACCCTCAATCCAAGGCTCCTCAGACACCGAATAGTCATCAACCGACTCAGTACGCCGCTTCAAACCCTTCGGATTATTCAGATGCCGGATGATCGCCCTGCAAATCAGCCGCTTCAACGTCCCAACCGTAGGACGCCCCGCCTCAATCAGGATTGGAAGCGTCGGGATCTTCTCAAGAATCTCAGCCTCAAGATCCTCAATCCACACCGCAACCTGCGCCGACTGCGCCCCCTCAAAGGTCTGCCCATAGCGCACCTCGACATCAGCAACAGTCGCATACGCCATAACAGGGCCCCTTAGCTACGTGATCTACGTGTACGCCGTACTTGAGGCTTCTCCGGGGTCGCCTCAACCGGGCGGGTTTCAGCATCAGCATCAACCCAACCCTGCGAGAGGTAGTGCGCTGCAAGGTCACCCTCACAGCGCACCACCGTACCCGCGTCCGGATGAACCAGACGCGGCAAACTACGCCACGGCGTCGGTGTACTCAACAAACGCGGCAGTGTCATTCACAAGCCACCCGTACTCAGCCTCAGCCAGGACAGCAACAAGGTTGTTCTCAAACAGAGAAACAAGCTCACCGTTGATCGTGACCGTAGCCTCAGTGGACACCTTGTAAGAGATGCCACCAACAGCACCCCAAGCCGTCTGCGACCAGTCACCACCGAAACCAAGAACAGAACCCGTGGCGTTGTACACACCCTCACCGATGAAAGCGGGACGGGACAGCACACGGCCCTGACGGAACGGACCAGCCGTTTCCGTCGTAGGGGAGTCGATGTACAGCGGACGACCATTGCCGTCAACAGCACCGTTCAGAAGCGGCTCCATGCGGTCATCGAAAGCGAACCCGGAAAGACGCTTACCATCGTCAACCAGAAGCTTGAGGCCGGCGTTGATGTCACCATGAATGCCACCGGAAGCAGCAGCCGTGGTGCCAATCTCAACCGTCTTCGTGGTCTGAGCAACATACGTGGAGAACGGGGTGTTCGTACCATGCAGAGCAGCAGCATCGAACGCGGCAGCGAAAGCATCACCAACCTGATTACGGATCAGGTTCATGTAGTTGCCAGGGTTCGCACGAACAACTTCCGCAGAGACAACCGCGATAGTCGCGATCTTCTTCGGATCCATGTTCTTGAGCGCCAAGGCACCCTTAGAAGCAGGCTTCTGAGCGCCTTCCGCGACCCAACCAGCGGAAAGCTTACCGGTCACAACCGGGATGGACTTACCGTTGATACCAAGCGGCACCTGCGGGGAAAGCTGCTGAACAGCAGACGAGCGTGCAGCACGCTCAAAGATAGCCGCGGACTGTTCGCGGTTAAGGAACCCGGAAAAATCCGAGGTCGTAGTAGCGGCGGTAATCGCCATGTACAGCTCCTAAGAGAAGGGCATCAAGCGATGCCAAGCTTGGATTTAAGATCCGCCAACAGCGGGTCGCCGTTGAGCGCGTGAGCCTGAGAACCCTTCGAACCCTGCGAAGGATCCGGCTTCGGGGTGCCGGGAGTACCCAACCGGGAAATCAGAAGGTCAGCCTTCGCGGCAACTTCTTCCTCGGTATCGCCCGTCAGGAACTCCACCAGATCAGCCGGCAACCCCTTAGCAAGGGCAACCTTCGAGCGGGTGTTTTCAGTGCGCAGTTTCGCGAGTTCAGCAGCAGCCTCATTGGCCGCGTTCTGAGCCTTCTCAAGCTCAGACAACTTCTCGTCCTCGAAGCCCTTGAGCTTCGCCGCGTACTCAGCGGCGGTCTTCTCAGCAGCCTTGCGGGCATCGCGCTCCGCTTGCAGTGCCTTAAGCCCGCCGTCCCCAAGTTCCTGGGGTTCGGTAGTGGTTTCAGCCGCGGGTGCGGCCTCCGTGGTGGTTGTGTCTTCCGACATGTGTTTGTCCTCCGTCGCGGATGGAAAAACCCCGAAGCATCGCGCCAAGGGGAAGAAAAGAGAACGGCCTAGACAATCCAGCCGTAAAGTTTCAGGAGCCGCTTAGCGTCAGCGGGATCCTTAGCCGTTGAATAAATCGTTTCGGGCATCAACCGGGGCGCTTTGAGTCGCTTGTACTTCGACCCGTCCTTGAACACTGACTGCTCACGGATGTACTGCGCCTGCGACATCTGCCAATAAGCGTGACCACGCCGCGTCGTACCCTCGCGAGTGAACTTGATGTTCCGCCCGTTGATCTGCGCCGGCCTCACAGCACCAGCCCTACGGTAAGCGTTGATCAACTGGTTCATGTCCGCACCATCACGGAACGCCTGACCATTCGCCTTAGACCCAAGAAGACGGTCCTGCTCAGCCGTGGAAAGGCTATCGAGGTACGCTTTCGGGTCAGTCCTCGCATCATCACCCGTGTCCTCAGACACCGGAACATTCCGACAGTCACACCCAGGATGACGGTTGAACGCCTCAGACTGCCAAGAAGTCTTACCCGCAAGAATCACACACCGCCCACAAGACGGCGGATTCAACATACGAGTCCACTTCCGAACCTTATGGGCCCCGCCGGAAACCTTCTCAGCAGACCGCCCAGTATCCGAAAGCAACGTTCCCGAAGCAAGCGTTAGATGCCTGCCGCCCCTTGCAAGCGCCTCTGCAACATCCAACCCCGCAGACACAGCCTGCTTAGCCTGAATAACAGCCCCATACGCCATAGACGCAACCGGCAAACCATCACCAGCCACGCCCACAAACCGTGAACCAGCCGACTCATACACAGGCTCAGGAGCAGCATCACCAAGAACATCAGGCACATAAGCCAACGCCCCATCAGCAACCCGCTCCTGAGCTGTGAACAACACAGCCAGCAACGCCGGCTCAAGACGCGCATACGACCCGTCAAAGTCCCGCCCCATACCACGCCACAAACGCGACACAGCATAAACAGCAGCACCAATCTCAGCCCTCTGCGCCCCCGAATACCTAAGCGCCGACTCCGGTAACGTCTGCAACACCATCAGCAGCAGACTCCTTCGCCGTCAAAGTCGCAAGGTAAGGATCCTGAGCCTCATCCTTGAAATACTCGCGCTCACGGTCCTTACGCGCATCAGACCAGCCAAGCTCATCCCACGAACCCTCACGCGAAATAATCGGGCCCCCACCATGCATCTTCTGCAAAGCATCAGCCTTCTGCGCGAACGTCGGAGTGCCAGGATCGTGCCACTCAGTTTTGATCTGATTAGCCAAAGGCCACGCGCCGGTACGGAACCGCTCAGCGATACCCTGGACCCAAGCCCACCCGTCACCGTCGTTATCGTTCTTCGCCTCAACGTTCAGCACGAGACGAGACTCATCAGCGCGGATAGCACCCTCAGCGGCAGGGTTCACGGAAGTTTGCCCGAAGTACCTTGTCGGCAGGCCGGTAACGGATGATGCGAGCTGCGCGTAATGCTCCACAGTCTTGTGGAACATCGTCAAATCCGCGCCGTCAAGCTGCCCAACCTTCGCGTCCTTGTTCGCATTCGCCCACAAAGACCCGAAATATGCTTCCCAAACAGGCAGCGGCTTACCGTTCGAGTCAACAAAGTCACCCTTGGACATACCCAGCACATACCGCTTTGGAACAATGATCGTCTCAGCCGCCAACTGCAAACCAGTCAACGAACGAGCCGCCGCATCCACCAGCGGAATAACATCCGTCATCTCGGACTCGCCAGTCCAAATACCTGTACGGCGCCGGTTCAAGAACATCACGATAGGCACACGGCCAAGCCTGTGATCATCCCTGTCAGTCTCAACCCAGCCGCCCTGCGACTTCTCCAACCACACAGTGCTATCCGGCTGATACAACGTCGCATACACCGGGTCTGGGGCGTCCTCCGTACCACCATAGAGTCGCAGCGCCGCACTAATCCGACGAGTCCGCGGATCCACCATCGCCGTCAACTCAAGAGGCGACTCAACCGTGATCAACGGATGATCAGCGTCGTCCTCATTCGTGCCAACCACAACAAACCCGCGACCATAAATCAGCTTGTCACGATGCAACAACCGAGACTCAGAATCAAGGTTGTTCGCGTCCCAATGCTCACGCAAAACAGCCGAACCCTTATCCTCACCAGGAAGAATAAAAGTCTTCACACGCTGCCGCTGCTCAACCGAATCAACACAAACCCGGTTCCAGTTCGCGATCATCTCAAACCGGCGCAACTCAGGCGGCACAGCCAACCCAATATGCTCCAAACGATGAGCGCCCTCATACTGCTTACCAAGCAGCTCATCCTTCGACAAACGGTTATCCCGCTGCTTCGTCAACTCCGCAATAAGGTTTGACTCATCAAGGCTTACAGCCACATCTCCCCCTACCGGAAAACAAACATACGCGAATCGGTCTCTTCATACGGTTGCCAGCCACTCCTCAAGGCATCCAAGCGGGCCTGGTTGGACATGCCACCAGCCATTGCAAGGTCAATCTTCTTGTCAGAATCGTGACGTTCTTTACGGACAACCCATAAAGGTTTACCCTCTTCGTCAACCATCTTGATTTCGTGCTTCTGGGCATGCCCAAGGTGCTCCTGCATGGCCTTATCGCCGTTGCCATGCACTTCGCCAGTCAGAATCGACTTCTGGTAGCTACGGCACATATAGGCCGTGTTGCGCAGGTTGCGAGAGTCGTTGTAGAAGAACAAAACAACCTTCGGGCCGTACTTAGAGGCCAACTCAGCCAATTGCTCGTCCCACCCCTGCGCGGGGTCCCCGTACATACGAACAACCCGAAACCTTGAAAACACGTCATCGCAAGTAGCGGTAACCTCAACCGGGTCAACCGGGTTATCTTCATCCGGGACCCACAACCCAAGCGGCACCTGCAACCCCGTTGACATCTCAGTAGCCACCAACGCAGTAGTGTCTTTCCACCGAGACCCGTCAAACCCAAGAGAAATTTCCGCGCCGGCAGGAATCTCCGCGCCAACAGCAGCGTTCTTCTCCCAAGCCTTCACGTCATACGCCTGCGCAGCAGCCTGAGTCCAACGATTCAACCAGACACGCTCAAGATACGAGTGATCAACACCAGGGCGATCCCACTGCTTAGCGATACCGCGCAGGTCAGCCCACTTGGCTACGGACGGGCCCGAAGCTTCCTTGATCGCCTCAACCCGGTCCTCATAACGGTCCAAGTCGTACTTGATGCCCGTCTCAGGGTTGTGCGTGCCAGCCTCACGATGGAAGTAGAACAATTCAGGCTCAGGAATCTCGCCGCGCTGGATCTTCTCAGCCTCGTCTTTATCCTTCTCCGCAACCGAGCCCTGCCCAGGCTCACCCGCAGTCGTTGTACCCAATGACCACGGATCATCCAGCGGACGCTTAGGAAGGTTGGCTTCCATCGCCTCATAGGCGCTTAGCAGGAGCGGAGAGTGCAGGCGGTGAGTCTCGTCGTAATACTGGAACGTAGTACGCGCGCCATCACGTGCGTTAGGCGAACCAGCCAGCGGAACAGCCTTGCCATCCGCGCCACGATCACCCAAACGGATAATCCGCTCAAGACTCGAATCAAACAAGTCAGCATCCGGGCCCTCAGTACACACCGTGTACAGCACGCCATATGCAAGCTCATGAACCTGCTCCTGCGTATAAGCAAGCATCGGCACATACGGGTCACGCACAGGACGCCCAACAGGATTCCCATAAGCATCCCAGCCGTCAAACCTTACCGGCCCCTCAGGATGCAACTCAGCGAAGCACAGCCAGCCGCCAAACTCAGTCTTAGCCGTACCCTTACGCCACGAAAAACGCACACGCCGAAACCTGCGACGACCTGCGAACTCGTGACCCTTCGGATACAGCTCGTAAGCCTTCCAAATAGCCGCACGTTTCTCATCGTCAAGCTTCGCCGGCTCACCCTTCAAAGAACCAGGACCAAACACAGCCCGCTCTTCAATCAGGTCACAAATCTGACCACCCAAAGAAGGCCACGGCTCTTCATCAAAAGGCGGAACAATGACAGTGCTCAAAGCGCCCTCAAAACCGCCCTAGGATCAGCTCCATCAGACTTAGCAGGAGGCCGCGAAGAACCACGCCGCTTAGCGCCCTTCTCCACCGCCTCTTCGGACTTCTCAATCTCCCACTGCAACCGGCGTCGGTCGATAGGAGACAAACCAAACCGCTGCTCCTGCAACCGAATCTCAGCCGAAGCCTCTTTCCGCTCCTTCGCAGTCTCAGCAGTCCAAAAATCGTTCTGCAACAACGCCAACTTAAACAGCCCATGACGATCAGAATCGTCATACTCAGGAGCCATAGGAGACGCCCACAAATCACGCCACCAGGCCAACGTCATCGGATGCCAATCACGAGCCGGCAACTCAGGCGCAACAATCGCAGCATCCGCCTTCAAAGTCGCGTTCGTAGCTGCCTTGTTCCGACGAGCCCGAGCACTAGCGGGCTTAGGCTGCGGACCGGGCATTTCAACTCCTTCGAAAACCTCCGGAACCCGTACAGACCCAAATCACCCTCCCCGGCGGGCCGCTAGAAGGGGGGTGGCTCGGTCGGTAGGGGTGGGGGTGTATGGGCTGATCGTCCTGCGGCACTGAGGTTGCAGTGTTCGTGTTCGGGTCCGCGGATGATGCGTCTGTCGTGGTCGTCGTGTCCTAGGTGCCAGCGGCTTCCTGGTTCGATGGTCCAGCGGCAGCGCCAGCACTTGACTGTTCCTTTGACTACTTGCTTGGCCCAGTCGCGTCTTGTGCGTTGGAATTCTGTGCCGTATCCGCGTTCGGTCTTAGTGCCGCGCGCCTGTTCGTACTCAACCATGTGCGCATCGCAGTAGCGCTGCGTTGGTGGTGTAGGTTCAGGGCACCCAGGCTTAGGGCATGGGCGCCAACCCTTAGGCACTAAGTACCTTGGGCAGCAGATGCGTCTCATCCCGTCTCTGCTTACCCAGGAGGATGTTGCTGATCTGCGCTTGGCTGCACTTGTACTTGCGTGCTAGCCCACGCTGATCAATCGCCGTGGTTCGATACTCTACCCGGATGCTGTTGACTTCATCGTCGGTTATCTTGTGCATTCCATGGCGTTCGCCGTTGGCGAGGCGGTGGCGTTCCTGCGCATCTCTGGTGTTGTCTCGGGGCAGCCCAGTCAGCAGATGCTCAGGGTTGATGCACATCCTGTTGTCGCATGTGTGGCGAATTACATGGCCCTTCGGGATAGGGCCTACCCACTGTTCGTAGGAAGCGCGATGTGCAAGGTATGGTTCGCGGTCAACAGTGATCGTCCCATATCCATCCGGGTTGATGCGTCCACTAAATGACCAGCAGCCGGTGTCGGTTACTTCCCATCCTGCGAAGCGAAGGCGTTCTTCAACGCCAGATCCGCGGGGTGCAATCGTGGTTGTTGAAGCATCGCCGTTCTTCTTGTAGCGCTTGTAGTGTTTCGAGCAGTACCCTTTGGCTCCGTGCTTGCCGATGGGAGTGCCACATTCTTGGATAGCGCATACCTTCACGTTGTTCCTCCATAGGGAATGCGAAGGGCCCGCGCTATGGACGCGGGCCCTTCTATCCGAGGTAATTAGGCTCGGAATGCTGTGTGTTCAGTTATGTGTTGGTTAGGTCAGCTCATACCAACAGTTACGAGCTGATGTGTTCGAGCGCCCGGTGTATGAGCCCTAGTTGGCTGTGGTAGGGGATGCTGTCGTTGCTGAGGAACCAGTATGAGGTGTGGTCTGGGTCGTCTGCTATGACCGCTGCGGCGACTACTTGCCAGTCGGTTAGGTACTCGGTTGAGTTTCCTTCTGTCTGGTTTTCGTCTGCGATGTGCGCGGCTATGGCGTCTTGTACTGCACGCTTGGTTGCCTCGCTCATGCCGCTCCTATGCTGTGATGATTGTGAGTGAGGCAAGGTCGAAGCCCTCGGGTGTTACGTCAAAGACGAGAACGCCGGGGTCACTGTCACGCCCTTGTGTCTGCCTGAACCAGTCAGAACCGTTGTCAAGTGTTGGTGCACCTAAGCAGTACCGCTGACGCCCGTTGACAGGGTTCCTGCCAGCAACCGCAGCAGAGAAGCTGTGGTAGTGGCCGAAGACCAGCACGTCGGATGACGCAACAGCCTGAGCCCCGAACGCCTGACGCTGCCACCAAGCAACAGCCTGACCAGGGCCAAACTGGTTACCATGAACCAAGCCGACCTTCGTGCCGTAAAAGTCAACAGCAACAGATTCGTCATACTCTGTTGGGCTAACCCAGTTGACGGCCATCTTCGTGGCGGCAGTAACCCGAGCTACCTGCTTATGCATAAACAAGCCAAGATCATCACCCGGCCTGCCAAGCTGCTGCTTCGAGTTCCGCCATGCTGCGTGGTTGCTTGGTACTGCGGCGACGGTTACGGGTGCGTGGTAGTGGGCGAGGTTGATGTATTCGAATAGCTCGGTGCCGTATGTGTCGAGTTGCGCGGACAGGCTGAGGTCGTTGGTGAACATGGGGTTGCCCCCGGACTCGAAACCTTCGATGCCGTCGCCTGCGTCTGCGATCATGATCTGATCGGGTTCGCGTTCAGCCAAGAGCGCGTCGAGTTTTTGCCGGATGATGGTGGAGCGTTCGATGAGTTCTTTGGTGCCGCCGCGGGATCCGGTTTTGCCGATCTGCGGGTCAGCCCAGACCACAATGGTTGCCCGGTCGCTACCATTCTGTAATGGTTGAGGTGTTGCTGTCTTGGCTGCTGCGTAGAGCGCCGGCAGGTCAACGCGGTCCTCAGCCCGTTTGCGGGTGAACTGTGCCCGGTATGAGTACAGGTTCACGACATCGCGTGATCCGTCTTCCAAAGCCTTCGACTGCTGCCACGTCGCGCAGCGTACCGTGTCGTTGACTATGGCGAACTCTGCCGGGTCCAGGTTGAACCGTTGGAAGATGTGGGCCCAGTCGGTTACTGGTTGTTCGGTTTGCACGTCGATGAACTCGCCACCATCGGGGCGCACGTCAGCTTTTCCGGTGAGCACGGGGGTTGTTGCGGGGTGCGTGGTGGTGACTGGTTCGCAGATGCAGTTACCTGAGCGGCAGTCGTTGATGGCTGATTTTGAGATGCCTAGGAGTTTGGAGAGTTGTCGTGAGGGCATTGTTGCGTGGGCGGGGTCTTTGACTAGCCCGTATTTGCATTTGCGACTCACGGTTGTCTCCTTGCTCAAGGGTTGAAGTGTTGTCTCTGGTTGTGCTTCCGGTTTGCCTGAGACGGTGGCCGGTGATTCGCCGCGCTTGGGTCCGTGATCTTACGTAACGGCTCACTTGGGCGGGACGTGGGTTTCCTGCATGGAGTAGGCGCGTAGCGTCGCCTCGTTCTTAAGCTCCAAGGTGGCGAAGTCTCCCCAAGCTGCCGTACTTCATGCTTGGGTTCGCCAGTTGACTCCCTAGCTGCGCGGTAAGGTCATGCCCTTGTACCAGCTCGGAGCCTCCATGCAGGTCCGTGGAGAATGCGAGACTCGAACTCGCAACAGACGGTTTGCAGGACCGTTGCTCTTCCAATTGAGCTAATTCCCCGTGTGACTGGCGCTCATGTTCGCCAGTCACTATTCAGTTGTCCGGTCCTGATCACAGGGTTTCCGGTGGTTTGCGTCGTGACCCTGACGCGGGGAGACAGTGCCACCGCCTTCCAACGTGCTTGACTGTCTAGGTTTAACCTGTGGGGCGGCGGGAGCTAGTGGCGTCCCTGCATCACGTCGAGATGAGCGGCTCGGAAAGTTGCGAACCGCCCCACAGGATTCTTTAGTTGACGTGTTTGTCGTCGGTTATGCCTGCGTGGAGGCGGTGGGATTCGTCGGCGGTGTACTCGGTTACGGGTTCGAGCGCGGTCGCGTACTGCTTGTAGTGGTGAGCGCACCAGAACAGTTCACCTTCGCGGTGGAGCGCGGTCATGTAGAACGCATGAGCGCCGCACCTATCGCAGTAGTAGCCTTCGAGCATGCCGAGGGTTTGCACTGTTGTACTCATTGGGTCCCACCGTTCGCAGGCAAAGGGAAAGGCCCCGATTGCTCGGAGCCTTTAGGTGAACGGAAGTTGCTCTCTGGTTACGTCAGCTGAGTTCTATCGAACTGTTGTACATAACGAGCAATGACTTTGCTACTAGCAACATCTGATAGGCCAGAAGGCCGGCACAAACACCGGTAGCCCAAGGGGCCACACTATCTCCGGACACTAGCGCAGCGAAGGCAGTCCAAACTGTGCTCAGCACACCAACTAGCACTGTCCAAATCAGTTGAGTACCGACTCGCTCGATTAGCCTCCGACGTTGAAGATAACCCGCTGTCTGTGGAGCAGAAGCGACATCGATCCTCCTTTCCCAAAATCGCATAGCCATTGTGAAAGTAAGCCCGGTGATTATGGATGTCGCAGTGAGGATGGCGGACGATGCCACGGTTGCTATGTCCCTGACGGCGATAAAGAGACCAACTCCAACCGCGATTGCGATCCATGCCAGCTCTGACCAACGAATGTCCCTCACCCAGACCGTCTTGCGGTCATGAGTGAATTGGGCTCTAAGTATCTCGGCTGGATTCAGGATTGTCATAGTGAGTCACTTCCCACGCTGTTGCCGAACTGCCGTCCCAATCTCGGAACTGGTCCAGTCCGGGGATCCTTGTCTGCTCGTCTATTTCAAACTGTCCGGAAAGATCGCCTAAGGCGAGCTGACACGTTTCTAGGAAGTCTGCATCTGAAGGATATGAGTCGTCACCGACATTACTGTTCCGTCTGTTCAAAGTTATCGGGTAGACAAGGCCAGGGCCAGTGGAGTGAACGCTAAAGGTGCGTGCCGACCCAGACGCTGTTTTCACCTTTAGGAGGGCATCCCAGTCGCTTACGTCAGCCGGGCTGGTCAAACCGAAGTCCCTTGCCTCGTTCCGCAGGACGCCGAATACTTGTTCGGCGTCTATCTTCTTGTCCTGAGTGAGAAGAGATGAGATTTTTCGGTCGTTCCATCTGAAGCGAATCTCCATGCGAGGCGCCCAGTCAAGCAGGTTCCCACTGGGGTCGTGCTTCCTAGGGGCTACGAACGTCATGCCCTTGACATGGGCATTCTCTATCCCGTTGAGGTTGGTCAACGGGTCGATGTGAAGAGACAGGTTAGGTCGCGCTTCCCGAAGTGCGCTGGTCAGGGCATTCCTGACAAACGAAACGGCGCCCATCCGGCCGTACCTTTCGGCAAATACGACGGCGCTGTATGAATTCGGCACGAAATAGACCAGGTGGCGGAGCTTGACGTGCTCGCTGTTACTTGTTGCGCGCTGGAAAACCGAGCTGCCGGCCGAATCTCTGAGGTCGCTTTGGAGGCCCTTCCAGCCAGGCTCAACGTACAGGAGGTAGGCGTTGGGTGCCACGGCCTTTACATGATCAAGGGCAAACACCTTGTTCGTGTCAGACAGGTCCCGATAAGGCTCCTCGCGACGGAGCATTCCTGCGGCCACGTTCTCAACAGCTTGAGCCAGTGATAGGCCTTGCCCGTCGATATCCGCGTGCGGTAGTGCCTTGGCTCGACGCTCGAAGCGAATTTTTGTCTGGAATAGATATGGGGCGACCAGATACTGCGGCACGTCAGCGCCACCCCGCGCCGGTAATCTTCGGGCTGTATGTATCTGGTTTGAGGGCGGTTGGCTCCTCGTAGTGTGGGCGCTTCATTCGACGATTATTGCAAAGTGCGGTGCGACGAACCGCAGGGACACGACCTAGGCTACATTTGTGAAGCCCCGGAGCAATTTGCTCGACGGGGCTTCACTTGGTTTTGGGTAGACCTGTGGTCTGTGGCTCCAGTTTAACAGGTGGTGGACGGGATGACAAGCACGTAATTACGCGGGTGTGATTCTCGCCTGTTGCGGGTCATCAGGGGCGCGTCGCTTGGCCCTCTCAGCTTCTCGCCGCCGCGCGTACGCAGGGTTCTTCAGGGCACCACGTGTCCACCAGTCATCACCGCCAGGCTTCTCGAAGATCGGCATGCTCCCGCCCGTGGTGGTGGCGGCCAGAGGGCTATTGTGTTTCAGCTCTTCGACACACTCAGGACATGCGCCGTCCTCGTCAGGTTTGAAGCTCAGGGGGAGGACGACCTTTATTTGTGCTCCGCAAATTGCCGCCCTGTAATCCTCAGTGTTTTCGATGAAGTGAGGTTCGAGGATTGGGCGGGGGGAGACGGTTGGCCGTAGCGCGTGGATGATGCCGGGATCGTTAGGAATTGCAGGGACCATCAGCCTTGTGTTGGGATCCCGAGTGTTGCCGTAGTTGGCGAGGCCGGCGAGGACTTGACTCTTGTCTTTCATGCTGCCTTCCCGAGGGTTGTTGCGAGTTCGTTGATAGCTTGCCCTGCCCAACTAGTTTGGCAGGCACCGCAGCGGGCTTCGTGGCGTGTCGCGGTTATTGCCGTGTTGCGTACATATTCGTCTTCGACCCAGGTCCATGCGTGGGTGGCGGCGCACGTGGGGCACGCGCCTTTCACTTCAAGGCGTGGGACGGGGTTGAGAAGAGCTTCGATGGCTGTGGCCCATTTGGTGGCGGAGCGGAGGCACCGTTCGGTGCTCTGACCGGTTGTGTCGCCGGCTGCGGCGTCTGCCCAATGCTGGAGCTTCTGTTCGGGGCTGAGTTCGGGGTTGTCTTTGCCGGTGAGGGCGATGTGCATGGTGATGAGGGTTTCGCGGATTTCGGACCAGAGAGTGACCGCTCCCAAAGCGATGGGGGAGCGGGAGCCTGAGGACTTCGCTCCGGTGGCGGCGCGGCTCCCAGAGGCCTGTTCCTGTCTGAGTTGGGTGAAAAGGGCTAGTTCGGTGGGGTAGCTGACATGCCCGGTCGCAGAGTCGACGTGGGTGGTCTTGTGGTCGCGGGTGAGTCGGTGGACGGCGGAGCGGAGTTCGGCGTGTGACATAGGGTGTGTCTCCTGGCGAAGGGTTGTCATGTGGCTAAGCTGCGGTTTGGCTGTTGTTGAATCCGAGAAAGTTCTGTCTGGTGCGGCTCGTGACGGTTTCGCCAGTCCAAGGAAAGGCTCCGCCGCGCCAAAGCTCACGAGGCCATAGCCGACCAGCTTCACGATCACCACGCCAACGGGTTACGAGCGTCATGTCCGGGTTCGTCGTGTCCGGGTGAAGACCAAAGCCGAACTCGGGCCATCCCATCAATGCCGCGGATCCTCGTGGCGCGAGGTCGCGGACAGCGTTCTGGGAGTTGCCCTTGCTGGCGTGGCCCTCCATGATGAGGGCAACACCACGATCGCGGAGGGAGTCCAAGGCCATGATCAGGGGTGCCGCTTCCTGATCGTTGTTGATGCCGGTAGACACCATCTTGTAGAGCGGGCCGATAGCCAGGACATCGGGGGAGTGTTCGTCCAAGAGACGGTGGACTTCTCCTAGGGTTGCATCCTTGGTGATGTCGATCCTGCCCCTCGCGTAAATCTCGATGTTCGGTGCGGGGTCGGCAATTCCGTAGGCCGCGGCTTTCGCTGTCATGCCACGGACTTGCGCTCGCCATTGTGCCTCGGTGTTCTCGGCGTCAACGACGAGGATCTTCAATGGCTGTTCCAGCATGTCCCAAGTTGTTGGATGAATGCCGGCAGCCATGCAGATGAGCATCTGTCGGATCCACGTGGTTTTGCCACCCCCTTCGAAGCCTGTAAGGATAAGCCTGTCCCCGCGCTCCAGCAAGTCCGGAATGAGCCACTCGTGGTCCTCCTGCACCGCCAGGATGGCCTCCAGTGTTTTCGTGGTCATCCGCTGGGCACCACTGGCGGCGAGGTTCTTGATCGCCTCAACTGCGGCGTGAGCTGCCTGTGAGGGGTGGCGGGTTTCGTCTGCCGCTTCACGCATCAGGCTCGTTGCGATAATGGAGAGTTTGCGACGAGACGATGCCTCTTTGACCTGGTCAGCGTAGAAGCTGATGGACCCGGCAGAACCGACGCCCTCGACCATTCGGTGAAGGTCAACAGCCTGGACCCCTTTGGCTCCGAGTTCTTGGGCCTTGGTCCACACACTAAAGGGCTCTACGGGCTCGTCGGCTTTGCGGAGTTGAACGATGGCCCTGAAGACATCCGCGTGGGTCTTCGACTGGAAATCTCCGGGTTCGAGAACGCCTGATGCAAACCTGATGCTGTCCGGGGTGAGGATGCACGCGCCTATTACCAGTTCTTCGGGCGTCATCGGTTAGCCCATCCGTAGGCGGCTGGAATGATGGCTTGAGTTGGAGGTTCGGGTTCGTCATCCCACCTGCCCGCATTCAGCCAAGTTGCTGCATGCGGCGTGAACTTAGGATCCTTCCCGGCGACTTCCATTCGTAGATTGCCAACACCTTCCATGATCGTTCCGTAGCTGGTTAGTCTCAGTGCCTTAGCGAACGCCTTCTTTGCGGCCTCCTTGCCAACCTTCCGGGGATACTCCCCCCAAAAGGCGTCGAATTCATCCGTCGAAGCCGAAGGCTTTGACGAAGTCTTTTTACTTTCCCTTCCTTTCCCTTCCTTTCCTAGGGAGAGAGTAGGCGAGCGGTCGGGTGTTTCGGTGAGTTCACTAAAACTCGCCTGAGTTTCGACGGCTTCAAGCGAGCCCTGTTGAGCGCAGGCGGGGCAGCGTGTCTTCCAACGAGGGTCAATCTTCTGGTGCTCCTCAAAGCGCTTGACGTGCAGGTATGTTCGTCCAGCCGCGTCAGTAATGCGGACGACGCGGCCTGCGTCAAAAAGCTCACCGAGCAGTGCATCAACGTCAACAGCGTCGCCTGGAAGTATTTGCAGCTTAAGCTTGAAGCTGTCATCAGCCACGTGGCCGTGGTCACACAGCGTGAAGTTCCACATTCCGATGTAAAGCAACCGGGCAAATGCCGAAAGCTGGACTATCTTGCCGTCCGTCCAGAAGTCTGGCTTGATCGTGCGGATACGAGCCATCAGATACCGCCGTCCGTGAGGAGGCTTTCAACAAAGCTCACGGGTCGCCCGAGTCCCGCTGCTATGGCCGGGACGGTAAGGCCCTGTCTGTAGGCATTCTTGATGTGATGCTGGTAGGTGAGCGGTCGAGTTGAGGGATCCTTGCGCGCTTCATTCAAGAAGTCCATGGCGAGGAATTGGAGCTGGAGTGTGGTTGACGGGTTACGCATTGACCGGTCCTTTTATGCGCGAGGTGTTGACATGACATAAGTGGGGTTGCTGGGCCGTGTGCTCATCTCACGGCCCAGCAAGTCCAGGTCTGTTAGTTTTGGCGTTCGAAGAACTCGTGGTCAGGGTTGTACGCGAGACGGAATAGTTCCGCCCACGAACCTCCGGGAAGGCAGCGCTTCGGGTTCTCCGCGTACAGCCATGCGGAGTAAACCGCGTCAGTCAGAACCTCGGGATCCAACTTGCTCTCCCTAGCGAGGTGCAGGACGGTTGCTGCGTACCGGGCTGGATCCGTCTGCGCCTTGAACCGCGTCAGGTCGCTGGCTGTGACCTTGGGCGTCTGGTCGAAGTGGTCACGCCACGTCGCATAGACATCGGTCCAAGGATCGGTTAGGGTAATTGCAGAAGACATAACGGTGAGAACCTATCTATTTCTTGTTGTTATTGATCAGGCGGGTTGGACTTGCAAGGGCAAATTGCAGCGTTCGGCCCGCTTTTTTGTACATTCCGTGCTTGGTTGCCCCCCGGCGGCCAAACACTCTTGATGGGGCGTACCTGAGCCCCCGCTTTTACGGGATGACAGTCAGGTCGTCCGGGTGGCACTGCTCGCGGGTGCCGTTCTCCCAGGTCACCCAGACGCCGCGCGAAGTCACGCGGCATACGCGCCCCACGGGGCCGTCAGCATTCCCGAACATCCCCGTGAACTTCACGCGCTTCCTGGCGAACCTGGCTTTTAGCTCCGTATGTACCATCACGCGGCACTTTCGAACGCTGCGTTGACCCAATCGATTACTTCGCTCTTTCTGTAAACGAGCCTCCCGCCTAAACGCGCCGCCTTCGGGCCGGTGCCCTGATGCCGCCAATAGCGGAGGGTAGCGACCGGGATGCGCGTGAGTTCGGAAACCTCGTCAATAACAAGGAGCTGCGGAAACGTATCCATGCTTCTTCCTCACGAATCGTGAAAATACCTTACACGGACCAGCATAATGCTAGTTTGTGTTGACTGTCAATGCTGGTTGGTGATTAGGTTGAGTCATGACTGAATTGCCCACACCAGATGTCGATGAAGAGTGCTTCCGCGAGAACATGCGCGCCCTGCGAGAGCGGAAGGGCTGGTCTCAAGGCGAACTCAGCCGAAGACTCATTGATGGGGGCTGGCCGATTTTCCACCAGACTACGATTTCTCGCATCGAATCTGGGGACAGACCCATCAAGCTAGGCGAAGCGCGCGCGATTGCACGGGCACTGGGCTCCAACGTCACTACGATGGTTTCTCTGCCCGTAGAGACCTCGATCGTTCAAGGCTTGGCCGGTGCCATTGGCGACGTGCGCGTAGCCCAGAACCGAATAAGGGACGCATATGAGATGCTCGCAGAGACGCGAGCAAAGCTGAGCGAACTGGTGGATTTCGTTGCGCCCGTCGATTTAGAGCAGTGGCAAGACGCCGACCTTCGCGACGCCTTCGAGAACTTGCGTGATCAGGCGACCGAGCTTCTGGCAGAGGTTACCGCCGCTGAACGTATGGAAGGCCCAGGCATGAGGGAGGGTGAGCGCGATGGCGAGCATTCAGAAGCGTCCTGATGGTCGCTGGCGGGCGCGCTACCGTGACGATGCCGGCAAGGAGCATGCTAAGCATTTCTCTCGCAAAGTTGATGGGCAACGGTGGTTGGATGAGGTTACTGCTTCTGTCGTAGCTGGGACCTATGTGGATCCGAAGACCGCTCTAATAACTTTTCAGGAGTGGTCCGCAACTTGGCTTAGAGGCTATGAGAACAACAGGCCCTCCACAGTCCGCCAAGCTAGAACTCACCTGAAGCGAATCAATGCCGATTTCGGGAGTCGCCCCCTCAAGAGCGTTCGTCCGTCTGAGGTCAAAGCCTGGACCGCTCGACTTAGCGACGAAGGGCTGGCGGGTTCTACTGTCTACGCGCTGCACTCTCGCCTGGGGCAGTTGTTTGCGGACGCCGTGCATGATGGATTGCTTCCCAAGTCACCGGTTAGCAGAAGAACGGCGCCGAAGGCTGGTCAGCAAAGGGCTTATGTGGCGACCACGGATCAGGTGTGGGCCCTCTACGACGCGATGCCTCCGGGCCTGCGACCGGCAATCCTTCTGGCAGCATTCGCGGGCCTGCGTATTGGTGAGGCTGTGGCCTTACGTGTCTCAGATGTGGATTTCATGCGCGGCATCATCACACCTGCGATCCAATATCCGGGAGTGGAACTCAAAACTGAGCAATCGAAGAACCCCATCCCGATACCGCAGAACCTCTGCCTAGAGCTGTCGGTGAATCATGCCCAGTGGGGAAGTGAAACCCTCGTCACTAACGAATGGGGCAGGCCCATATCTCCACACCGCCTGGAGCACTACTTTCGCGAGGCGAGAAAATCCGTCAAGGGTCTCCCTGAGGGCTTTCGATTCCATGACCTGCGGCACTACTTTGCGTCGCTGCTGATCGCCCAGGGGCTTGACGTGAAGGTAGTGCAAAAGAGCCTCAGGCACTCGTCAGCTAAGACCACACTCGACACCTACGGGCACATGTGGCCTGACAAAGAGGAAACGGCACGCGCCGCAGTAGCCAGCGTGCTTGCGGACCGCATCAATTCACGGAGCGAGAAACAGGCCTAGACGACGAAAAGGCCGGCCCTGAGGGTACAAACCTCGGGGCCGGCCTTTCCTGTAGCCAAATTCTTGCGGACCGTCTGCGGACTAGCGCCGTTTCCGCCGCGCGATCTAGCTAGACGCCGTAGTAGAGCTCGAACTCGTACGGGTTCGGGCGCAGCGAGAGCGGCGTGATCTCGTTCTCGTACTTGTACTCGATCCAGGTGTCGATCAGGTCCTGGGTGAAGACGCCGCCGGCCTGCAGGAACTCGTTGTCCTCGCGGAGTGCCTCAAGGGCTTCCTCCAGCGAACCCGGCGCCTTGGGGATGTCCTTGGCTTCCTCGGCCGGGAGCTCGTAGAGGTCCTTGTCGATCGGTGCCGGGGGTTCAATGCGGTTGCGGATGCCGTCGATGCCGGCCATCAGCTGCGCGGCGAACGCCAAGTACGGGTTGGACGAGGGGTCCGGCGCGCGGAACTCGATGCGCTTGGCCTTGGGGTTTGAACCCGTGATCGGGATGCGGATACCGGCGGAGCGGTTGCCCTGCGAGTAGACCATGTTCACGGGAGCTTCGAAGCCCTTGACGAGGCGGCGGTAGGAGTTCACCGTCGGGTTGGTGAAGGCGAGGACGGCGGAAGAGTGCTTCAGCAGGCCGCCGATGTACCAGCGGGCGGTGTCGGAGAGACCAGCGTAGCCCTTCTCGTCGTAGAACAGCGGTTCGCCGTTGTTCCACAGGGACTGGTGGCAGTGCATGCCGGAACCGTTGTCGCCAAAGACCGGCTTCGGCATGAACGTAACGGACTTGCCCCAGGCGTCGGCGGTGTTCTTGATGACGTACTTGAACTTCTGGAGGTCATCGGCAGCTGCAGTCAGCGTGGTGAACTTGTAGTTGATCTCGGCCTGGCCGGCGGAACCAACCTCGTGGTGGGAGCGCTCTACCTCGAGGCCGGCCTTGTCCAGTTCCACGCACATGGCGTCACGGAGGTCAGCCTGCTTGTCGGTGGGGGAGACGGGGAAGTAGCCGCCCTTGACCGGAGTCTTGTAACCGAGGTTGCCGCCCTCTTCCTTGCGGCCTGTGTTCCAGTGGGCTTCTTCGGAATCGATCTTGTAGAAGCTGCCCTGCGGGGAGGACTGGTACTGGATGTTGTCGAAGACGAAGAATTCGGCCTCGGGAGCGAAGAATGCGGTGTCGGCGATGCCGGTGGAAGCCAGGTAGGCTTCAGCCTTCTCGGCTACGCCGCGGGGGTCGCGGTGGTAGGGGTCACCCGTGCGGGGGTTCACGATGGAGAAGTTCAGCGCAAGGGTCTTCTCGATGCGGAAGGTATCGATAAAGGCGGAGGTTACATCCGGGATGAGCTGCATGTCGGACTCGGCGATGCCCTGGAAGCCACGGATGGAGGATCCGTCGAAGAGCTGACCGTTCACGAAGAAGTCGAGGTCGACGCTCTTGGCCGGCACGTTGAAGTGCTGCTGGACGCCCGGAAGGTCGGTGAAGCGGATATCGACGAATTTGACGTCTTCTTCTTTGATGAACTTGAGGACTTCGTCCGCAGTCTTGAACATCTATGCTCCTTATGCATATCAAGTAACAGGCCCGGAAGGCCGCGTGGTCCAGCCCAAGCCGGAGGCCTGGAGGCACAAAAAACTCCCCTTGCCGCGGTGGCTGGCAACTCATACCACCTTAGGGAGACGGGATTTCCCGGGGGTGTCAGTATTGTTTCCGGCAGGTTACAGAATCATCTGTTGTGTAAACGGTAGTGGGCTTTCCGGTGTCCGGTCCATGCCGGTCCGCTGGGCGAACATGCGGTGCGGACGGTGGCAGGGATTGCCGGATTGGCCTTCGACGTCGTCAGGCAGCCGGGGTGCCAGCCGTTAGGCTTTAAGTGTGGTTGATCGAAAAGACATTGGCTCCTGGTTGAGCGGTCCGGACACGTCCGGCATCTCCAAGTATCCCGGCGAACGGCTGGGCCTTCCCGAGTCCGGACCGGGGTCCATGGCCCGCGCAGGGCGGCGCATTCTGGCGATCGCCATTGACTGGACCCTTGCGTTGGTTATCAGCAATTTCGCGTTCGGCGGCAACCAGTGGGCAACGTTGGCCATCTTTGCTGCTGAACAGATCCTTTTGATCGGTACCCTCGGATACAGCATCGGGCACCGGATCGCCGGTATCCACGTGGTTCGCCTGGGTGGTCAGCCGGCAGGACCCCTGGCAGCGGTTGTGAGGACCCTCCTGCTGTGCCTGGTCATTCCGGCAGTAGTCTTCGACCCCGACCAGCGAGGCCTGCACGACAAGGCAATGAACACCATCCTGATCCGGCTCTAAGAGGACAGCATTCGTGGCAGCCGTGCGGGCTGTCGTGGTCCCAGGCCCTTACGAAACAAAAAGAATAGCCCCTGTCTCCGTGGGAGACAGGGGCTATTCCAATGCAAACATCAGCGTCCGCGTGCGGCCTTGCGGTCCGGGCGGGCCTTATAGGGGTCAATGCCCTTGGGGATCGGAAGACGGTTGCCCAAGGAATTGATGCGCTTGGATACGGCATTGACCTCCACCTTGGTGAGCTCGTTCTTCATCTTGCCCATGGTCTTGGCCAGCTGGTTCAGGGGAACCTGGCCCTCGCCGCGGCCGGATTCCAGGACGTGGATAGTAACGTTCGGCAGGATCCGGGCCAGGCGTTTCCGTTCGCCGTCCACAAGGGTCTTGACGCGGTGAGAAGGGCCTTCGGTCACCAGAACCACGCCGGGACGGCCAATAGCCATGAAGACGGCGTCTTGGGTGCGCGGGTTTACTGCGACCGGCTGGTCCTGCGTAACCCACCCCCGGCGCAGCGTACCCAAGGCCGCGCCGGACGCGCCAGGCTGGTTCTCGATCTGCGCAAAAGCGGCCTTTTCTGCCCGCCGGGAAAGGATGAAGACGGCGGCCAGGAGCCCCAGCGGAATACCGATGATGAGGCCAGTGACCCAGTTCTCCAGGAGATAGCCGACGAGGAAGGCCACGGCGACCACTGCAAGGAATGCCAACACCATGATCCAGACAACCTGGGGGTCGTTCCGGCGCGTCATTTTGAAGACTTCAGCGATCTGCTTCAGCTGGCTAGGCTTCTTGGCCTTGGCTTCCTTGGGCTTGCGCTGGAACAGCCCACGCTTGGGAGCGTCGGCCGAGGGGGTCGATTTGCTGGAATCAGGGGAGTTCGCCATAGTGCCTTAATTCTACGTGATGTACGCCGAAGGACCGGACGCCGTTACGGATGGCATCCGGTCCTTCAGTGCGTCTTTGCTGCTGCCGCTGGTGCTTGGGGCTTAGCCGTGGGCGGCGAGGATGGTTGAGGCTTCCTGGCGGGTGGTGCCGGAGGACTCGATGTGGGCCAGGGCTTCGGGGATGTCCCAGCCTTTCTTACGCATCGCGGTGGCCCAGAGCCGGCCGGCGCGGTAGGAGGAACGCACCAGCGGCCCGGACATCACGCCCAGGAACCCGATCTCCTCGGCCTCGTGCTGGAGGTCCACGAATTCCTGGGGCTTGAC
>NZ_JBFBGW010000009.1:0-146636 GCF_040684895.1 Paenarthrobacter sp. NPDC089322 | reverse complement strand
GCCCAGATGTCTCCACTGATATCGGCAACGGGCCGGTCGCTCAGTTGGGGGGCTTCGCCGGCGGCCCACCGCCAAACCCATACATCCCCCGTGGCTCCTCCGCCGGGTGAGATTGCGTAGTAGACAGCGGCATCATCGATCGATCCGTAAACCACACTTTTTTCAGAGGATAGAGACGGGATCGGTGCATGGGCGAGCACGTCCCCGGTGCTTGGACGCACGACGACGATGTCCCCGCTGTATGCGCCCCTGTGGACCCAAGAGACCAGGTCATGGCCGGGGTTGCCGACTATGTCCCGAATGTCCCGAAACTCACCCCATTCACGGCCGACGCGGGCTTCTTTGGGTTCCAGCCAGGCGAGCATCCTGATGCTGTTTCCCCAGTCTGCCCAAACAAGCCTCGATGTCTCGGCATCGACATAGACCACGCCAGTGGAAGTCGTTGTGAATGATGCCACGCGAGCCGGTGGCCATCTGTTTTCCCCGACATAGAGGTTTCCCAAGGCGGTGTAGAACAGGGCATCCGGACCCCAGCCTTCGCGTGGGGCAACAGATAATTCAGGTTCAGAAGTCGAAGGCACCGGAAAGGGCGACGCGGGAAGCGGTCGCTCCCCATTCGGCTCCTCATACGTGCAGCCACAAACCCAAAACGCCAATCCCAGGCTGACAATGAGCGCTGCTACCAGCTCAAGCCCTGATTTACGGCACACCCAGCTGCTCACTTCCACACTTTGTGTTGGCAGTCGCGGGGAGTCGTTGAGCTCATCGGGTTCCACCAAGCCGCTACAGGGAACTGTGAGGCCCCGCAGCCGAGTGGCCCCGCGGGCGGCTCCGAGGTGGGAAGCCGTCGCCTCAAGTCTCCTCCGGCACAGAACCCGTGACAATAAAGAGATGCTTCTATGTCTTGTCAAGCGTTGGGATTCAGGCAGTTGCAGTTGACCCCCGTTCAGCGTTCATGCTTACCGTGCAGGGTAAACGTGCGTTCCACATATTGATGAGGATGGGTTGCCGCGGTTCGAATGTGCGGAACGGTGAAGGACCGGCTTGCGGGCGTGCCGCTCTCGTCTTCTCGTGATGGCTGGACCTTACCGGCCCCTGTTATGCCTCGGGGAATGTTTGGGGCGTCTCGCCGGAGAGAGCGCCGGGCGACTGTGCGCTAGGTTATGGCTCGCCGGCGATTTCAGGCGCTCAATCAGGAAGCAGGACCGTTAGTTCCCTTGGCGCTTCACGGGTTCGCGTTATCCTTCCGGTTGAAATATTTGGTTCCTGCTAACGATGCGCAGATCGGTAGCTATAGAATTCGCTGGTTGACGCGATGGTCGCGCATTGAATTTGGGGGTTGAGCCTGTTGGCTGCTCTGCTTTTTTCTTCGTTTTCCACAACAAGGGCTGGGCGTGGGGTCGTCTCCGCGGTGCTGGCTGTGGGAGCTGCCGCGTCGGTTTTGTGTGGGTTTTCGCTGACGCCGGCCCAAGCTGACACCATCACAGGCTCCATCCACCTAGAGTGGACCCCATTCGCTCTGGCGGTGAACGAAGCAACCGACAAGGTTTATGCCACGAGTAAGGAGACGAACTCCGTTCTCGTTCTAAATGGAGCTTTGAAACTGGAGCGGACCATCCCTGTCGGCTCACGGCCCCGTCAGTTGGCCGTGAATGAGAAGACCAACAAGGTCTATGTAGCCAACGATGGCAGTGCCTCTGTCAGCGTCATCGACGGCGCTACAGGTACGGCCAAGACCATTGCCGTACCCGAGGGGCCATACGGGATTGCGGTGAACGAGACCACGAATAAGATCTACGTCGCAACCTCCGGCTCCAACGGCATTACCGTGATCGACGGTGCGACGAATTCCACCACCGCTCTGCCGGCAAGTGGTTCCGGCTTCGCGGTCAATGAGAAAACCAACAAGATCTACTCGGTTTCCCGAGGCGGCAGCCAGGTAACAGTGGTCGACGGGGCAACGAACGCCGTCTCGACGATTCCTGTCTGTGACGACGTCCGCGGCGTGGCAGTGAACGATGCGACGAACACGATCTTCGCGACCTGCCTTGGTTCCAAGGCGATCGCGGTCATCAATGGCGGCACCCAAGGCGTCACTACGGTCCCGACCGGCGCCAACACCGGACCCAAGGAGATTGTGGTCAATCGCAACACCAACAAGGTTTACGCCCTGAATTCAGAGCTCGACAGCACGACCGTCCTTGATGGCCGAACCAATTCCGTCACCACCATCTCCACTGGGGCGAATGCCTCGGGCCTGGCCGTCAACGAGGTGACCGGCAAGGTCTATGTGTCCAACTGGTACGCCCAAAGGGTGGCCGTCGTTGACGGTACGACGAACGCCGTGGGCATCCTCCCCGGATTCAATTTGCCCGGGCAGATGGCAGTCAACACGAAAACCAACAAGATCTACGTACCCAACACTCCCGGGGGCTTCAGCGAACTCAGCAAAGACATCATTGTCATCGATGGTCGAAGCGTCGCTCCTACATTCACGTCCGGGCCTCCACCGGCTACGGGCACCGTCGGCACGTACTACTCCTCTGGGTTTACTGCCGCCGGTTCGCTGACTCCGCAATTCAAATTAGCCAGCGGCGCCCTGCCGCCTGGCTTGTCTCTCTCAACTGGTGGCGGCCTCTACGGAATCCCGACGAAGCCCGGGACCTTCACTTTCAGTGTTTCAGCCAGCAATGGTTACAGCCCCGACGCAACGAGTCCGGTATTCACCGTCACCGTCAAAACAGCGCCGATCACCCACGACTTCAACGGTGACGGGAAACCCGATGTCCTCTCACGCGACGCGAACGGAATTCTATGGCTTTACCCAGGGAACGGCGGCGGTGGCTGGCTGGCACGAGCCCGGGTTGGCCAGGGCTGGAACGAAATGGCATCGATAGTGGCCCCCGGTGACTTCAACGGCGACGGTAAACCCGACGTGATAGCCGGCGACACCACCGGAGCGTTGTGGCTCTACCCCGGCAACGGCCATGGCGGCTGGTTCCCGCGGGTCCAGATAGGCCAGGGATGGAATGCCATGTCGGCCATCACCGCAGCAGGGGACCTGAACCTGGACGGAAACGCAGACCTCGTCACCCGCGATTCAAGAGGCGTACTTTGGCTCTACCCCGGCAACGGGAAAGGCGGCTGGCTCGCCAGGACCGATGTTGGGTCGGGTTGGAACATCATGACTGCCGTGATAGGCCCAGGCGACTTCAACCCAGACGGCTACCCCGACCTTCTGGCCCGCGACGGCAACGGTGCCCTTCGCCTCTACCAAGGGGCGTCGACCTATTACAACGGCGGCCCGCGGCCCTACTACTCGGGACCCACCCAGGTGGGCACCGGCTGGAACGACATGACCGCTATCATCGGGCCCGGCGACTTCAATGGCGACGGCTACCTGGACATCCTGGCCCGTGACGCTACAGGAGCCCTGTGGCTCTACCCGAGCAACGGCCACGGCGGCTGGCAACCACGCACCATGGTCGGCTCCGGCTGGAACACCATGAACATGATCATCTAGCCGCCCTAAAAAGAACCATCCACAAACACATCACGGGCCGTCCGCAACCTCGAAAAAGAGTGCTTCGCTTCCCAGCCGGAGCCCACGCGTGGAACAGGTTTACCCCATCGCCGGACACCTCCCCGGACAACCCCAAGGCACCCCCTGATCCACCGGCACGTAACAGGACCACGAAACATCCCCCGGACGGGAGATTGTGGAGGCAGCATCTCCGTCCGGTAGAGGATCCTCTTGCGTTCCATGTCCTCGCAGGATGCGTCGGCTAATTTCGAAGTGACCTTTACATCGATGTTCTTGAAATTCTGGCAGCGCGGAGATACATCCATACGGCGACACCCAAGAGGACTACATTCATGGCCATAACCAGCCAGAAAGAAAATGTGGCCGGGCGTCCCTCCACCAACACGGCCACCGCATTGCTGGCCATCAACAGCAACGCAATGACGCCCATGAACACTGCCTGGCCTTTCGTCGGCTGATTCTTCCTTTGAGTGGTCATGCCCAGAGCCTAATCCCACGGTCCGGAGTCCATACTCAAAGCCGCAGCCTGCCTGTCCTGTTAGGCGATCCTAAGGGCGCTTGGTGCGTCCGGAGAGCCACCTCTACCGGACAGTTCTGCATCGGCTCGCACGCGATGCCCGACTGATGTTGGAGCATGTCACGACCGCGCCTCTGCGAAGTGCTTGTGGGCATTGGCATGTGGGGCGTCTGGGGAGCCCATATGCTTCGATGACGTTGTGCCCATTCTTCCGAAGACCGATGATTCACTACTGATACGTACCGATTTTGAAGGCGAAGAGACTTGGATTAGAGCCATGTTGACGGCCATATCACCGGATGACGCCGGGTTCCGTGCTTACGTTCAGGTCGTTGACGACAGTGGCTGGGACGGAGTCTGTTGGGAGGATCTTCGCCAAACGGTGACTGCCACCGGAAGCCAAGCCTCTGTTCTCTTTGTTGTCGATGAAGCGGCACTGGATCCTGGGTACCCCATCTTGGTTGTCGATCTAGTGGGCGATAAAGGGACTTTCCGCTGCATCGCCAGTGAAGTAGGCAACGTCGAAAACAACTTGAACATTGGCAACATGGACTGGGAAGACTTCGCAGGGCAGGCTGACGACGATGGAGTTTTCAGGGGTTTTCCTAAAAGGCTCAGCAGGATACACGTCCACTTCCAGCAGCACCATTAGGGGATCCTTTACCGGGCGGCTAGGTCGATGTCCGCGACCTGCCGTGCTCGGTGGCCTTAGCAAGTGCCGAGCGTCCATTTCGTCTGGCTGCCGGGCGTTGCCCTAGCGCCGTAACTCTGACGCGTAGCTTGCCAAGGAGTCCAGAGGGCGGCCGGAATCATAATCCTGGATGAAGACGGTGTTGAAGGGTATTTCCCCGTGGCCACGCTTGTATCCCAGCCCGACAGTTGTGGACCACGTCTTTCCGACGCTCTGAACAACGCGACGAAATGTCCCAAGTTCCGACAGCTCCGTTGACAGCACCTCGTCGGCGTGGGTGATGATGGTCAGGTACTTCCGCGCAGGTAGCCATTCCAGATCCCCCAGGCACTCCTTGAAGGCGTTCCAATTCCACCCGAAGTACTCAGGGAAGGAGAACTGCTCCTTGTACTCTGCGAACAATCGATCGAGCGTGCGCATCCTTGAACCATCCAGTTCAATGACTAGGACGTCGGCTTTGCTGGCGGCCTCGCGGATCAGCTCCACCTGTGACTCGATCAGCTGGTGAACCCACGGGGCGCCCAAGCTCGTTGCTGATTCGATGATTCTGGATATGGTCATCCGCTTATTCTGTACCAGCGATGGGAAAAACGACCCAGGATTTTGGGTCACTGGTACCAAAATCAATCCTCAGCGGACGCGCGGCGCTGGTCTCGGACGGCACGGTTCTCGCTTCACGCAGCACCGCTGCTGACCCCCAGCACGCGCCCGGTGAAGGATTCATCACCGGCCAGCGGTGAACGCTGTACCCGTGATGCAGCGGACGGGCTATATGCCTTCGATCTCGTAGCGTCGCTCGATGTCTGCAGTTGCCCTGCCCCATTCGCTCTCAGCGACGCGTTGCTGGTGGGCACGGAACGCTGCGGCGTCCTTAAACTGTTCATCGACCTGCCAGATCAGCGGGTTCTGAGTGGGGTTCACCTCGAAGGAAAGACATCCTGGCTCAGCGCGCGTCAGGTTGATGTGCAGGGGTAGGTGCTGGGCCACCACCGCGACCTGCTCTTGGTCACTGCAAAGAAGTTGGCCGGAGAGGAAGACATTGCTCACAACTCATCCTTGCATTCCGAATACAGCGCCAGGCATCGTCCCGTCGGAGGATCCTCTAGCGAACGCTCTGGTGCTCTCCTCTGCGAGCCTGGGCGTTAGGTCAGCCGCAGCCAGAGGGCAACGGCCACCTCATCGGCGGGCCCACAAAGCCCGGGCGTGGACACGCTTTTGAAGAAAATACTCTTGTGTTCAGCGGCGACTTCCCCACGTCGTGTGCCAGTACTCAGCGTCCTTGCTGTTGGAGCATAGGATGGCGTCCGGTTGCGGCGAAGCTGGCCACATCTCCAGTAGGTAATGATCGACGACCATTTCGGAGAATTCTCCGTCATGGCCTTCGTCGCGGCCTCTGGCGCTGGTCTGCAATCGGTAGCTGCCGGGCTTTACTTCGTGTAGATCACCGCTGTTCTCGTCGGCCCAGGAAGTCCACCGTATATGATGTCCCTCCGGAAGAGTGAAGGACACCGCGACGATGTCCTCCCACGGGGAAACAAGTACGCCGGCAATGGCATGTACAACCACCTGGGCCAGCTGACGCAATGGAGACCATTTGCTGAAGCTTCTTGAAGATATAGCCATATCAGATGCTGGCAAACCCAAAGACCCGAAGATCTGGCAGAAGTGGTTGGTTAGCACTGATTGGATCAAGTCAGGAAATTCTTCTAGGAATGTGTGGACCTCCTAAAATGGAAAGCACACGGTGGGTGCGTCACCATAGGTCCCGGAGGGCTGAGTAAAGCCAGTTGGCTGTACCTAGGAGTATTCATCGTCACCCACAGGTCACCCAGGCACAACAGAGCCCTGGCGAACTTCGCCGGCTTGTCCAAAGTAGTCGTGGATCGGTCAAGGATCCTCCAGCGGACATCCGGACTCAAACGGGCCGACACCCGATGTGGAGGCCTAAGTTTCTTTCTTGGCTTTCTGGTAGAACAAAGTAGGCTGGCGGAGTGCGAATCGACGGCGGCGAACTCTGGGCGTTGCTGCGCCGGCTGGATGACCCCGCGCACCTGGAGACGCCGCAGGGGTTCGACTGGGAGGCAGCTCGCCGACAGTTTGACGATCTCGTCTCCGGGCTCAACACCGCTTTTGGGACTGATTGTGGGGCAGATCGGAGTGTCCAGGACGCTACTTTTCACGCCCAGGTCATCGTTCCCGGCGATGCAACGGCTACCGGACGGGACCTCCTCGTCCGAGTCTCGAACTTCGGCAATCTTGCGGTGCTAGCGCTCGTAAACCCGGGAGCCTATGACCAAGAGGAGTTCGACGCGCTCGTTCACCAAAATGACGTCGCTCGAATTTCTAAGTCCTTGGACGAGGGGAATTACAACCTCGTTCCAGAAGCGCCACTGTGGAGACCCTACGACGGCCGTGTCCCAGCGGGGGTGTTCCTGCCAAACAAGCCGAGCTGGTGGACCAGGTATTTCGACTACCTATAGGTGCCGACGACGCCGCTCGCGACATTCTCAAGTCGGTTCTTTGTCCTTGGAAACGCGCCCATAAGCCGATCGCCTTCTGGAGCAAGCGACTCATGAATCCTCGACGGCTCGCAGAAGCTGCCGGAACTCTTCAAGCGCCACCGTACTCTGGCGATCAACGTCAAACTCATCTTCAACTGTCGCGGTGTCTGCTTCCGCGTCGAGCAGCACATTGAAGGCGTTGTACGTGAAGTATCGCCGCCCAGTTTGCAACTGTTCTATCGCCGTGTGGAGCTGAGCCCGGATAAAGTCGTTCAACTCCCCAGTAAGGAACTCGTCAAGGGGTGGCCGTGGCATGTCAGCGATCACCAAGTCGTTTCCGTGTCAGAAGCACGCGTTGATTTAACCTCAGGCGGTCGCGGAGAGTGCGAAGTCCGTCATTAAACTGTTGATGGGATGGCATTGAGTAACGGACATCATATTTTGGCAGACCTTTCCTTGAAGCCCACTGCTGAAGGGGGTTTACGAATGTCGCTACCTTCAGGGACACCCTCGCTGATATTTGAGTTCTACGACCAAAACGGCAGAACACAGTTGGGGGCGAGAGTAGAGACGGCTACGGGTGAACCCCTCCGTCCAGGAGAAGAAGCCTCAGGGGCAAGAGTCCATTTCTGGGCCCGATGAAGCGCGCATCTATGCCACAGAAGGCCAACAATTTGAGCTGTGGTACGGAAGACACGTCGGGCATGGCGTCGTTCAGCAAGTCCGCACGGAAGTGTGACTTTCGGCGCTAAGTGGCGGCGTTTTCGCGGCGGCATTGGGCGCATGGAGCAGCCCGCAAGGGCATCCTTGACCGGGCGCTGACAGATCCGCAAAGCCTTCAAGCTTGAAGATGTCTGTTTGCAGTAGCTCCGCTGGGCGCGCCGTCTCGTTTGTTTGATGAAGGCGCGAACGCCTTTAGCCTGTGGTTATGTCTTATGACCTTGCCGTGTATTTGCCCGAAGGCTTGGCGCCTGACGCTTTGTTTGCTCTAGTGGAGGCTTCGCCCGGGCTGCAGGTGGAGGATGAGACCGGCCCCGCCACGGACGGCCCACAGAACTGGCATGTATCGCGGGGCAAGAGGGCCGGCTACTGCTTCACAGTTGAAGGCCCGTTCCTGGTTGAACCGGAGGACGTCCCGCAGGAAGTGACCGCTGTTGTCCTTGGCGCTACGGTCATGTACTGCATTCTGGTTGAAGGCACCGACCCGGTTTCGATTCCGCACGCGGTCCGCTTCAGCAAACGCATGGCGAAAGAAGGAGAAGGCGCCGTTGTGGATGCTCAGACTGAAGAGGTCTGGCCCAAGACCAGCGGCCGTGCGGCAGCCAAGCCTGAACCTGGCACCATGGTCGACATGGTGGAGGTCCGCTGGTACCACCTCATGGACGAGGTTCGGGATGACTTTCCGCAGCGCTACCTGGATCTTGCCCGGCAGTATTTTCCGGAGGCAGCACCGAAGCGGTTCGGCAGTTACGAGCCGCTTCAGGGAAACGTTGCCCGGGACGGCGACCAGGCATTCGTGAGGTTCTTTGCCGAGGACAACAAAGTTTTTACGGCCGGGACGTTCCCTACCGCCGGCGCCTACTTCACCGGTGTTTTTGGCGGTCACCTGACGCAAGACCAGCCATTCAGGGAAGGCGATGTCCAGGCCGTTTCCCTGTCGGTCCATCGGGTTGCGCTGGAGGACCGTCGGTGGCGCGAGGCCGTGGAGCGCTTCTTTGTTGCAATGGCCATTGAGCTTCGCAGCTTCTACGCCACTGCCGAAGTTGATTCGGGATGGGGATGGAATGGGCGATCGCTGTGGTGCTACGCCTCGAAGCCCAGCCTCTATTTCCAGAAGGCCTGGGGGCGGTGGCTGGGCTTGAGTCCTCATCCGGTCTGGATGGCTTGGTTCTCGCCGTTGTATGCAGAACTTGTTCGCCCCCACCTTCAAGGAACGGTTCAGGAGTACCCGGAGGGTTTCCTGCATCGATTCAGTGAAGAGCCGTTGAGCAGGGAAGAGATCACGGAACGCTGGCCCGGCGCTGCCCAATGGGTGCCTGCCGAGTTGGTGGGTGAGATAAATCGCGATGGGGAAGTAATTGCTGAAGTCATGCCTGAACGGCTTACCCAAGTGCTCGTACCACCACCCCCGAAACCGAGCTGACCTTGGGCACAACAGCCAGACCTGAAAGAACTAAGGCCGAGGCGGAGAAGCGCCAAACCCTTTAGAACCCGCCGTAGGGGGATCCCTGATCGGGCGGAAGAGCAAGTCCTGGTCAGAAGTCCTCCGGCGTCACGCCATCTGTTTCCCGGATGAGGTGCGCGTCCAATTCCGGGTCACTCAGGACCCTCCCGGCGGTTGTGAGATCACAACCGATGATGAGGCTTCGGGCGTATATATCCTGGCCTATGCACCAGCTCAGGTCGTCCGGCCACCAGTACATGGGAATCCGGCCACTGGCCGTTATCGGGATGATTGGGGCGCCCGCTTCATCGAGGAGCTTTCCCGAGTACAACACCATGCCGCGATTGACCGGCGAGAAGTGGATCACGGCCGCGCCGTCTTCGCCCGAATATCCCTCCCAGCTGGCGAAGTTATAGCGGCCGGACCCGACGCCGAGCACGCGGATCAGGGCTTCTGCGACCGTCGGATGTGGATTGCCCATGTCCGGCTGCGCGTTATTGGCTGGCACTGCGTCGAGGCGGCTTGATACTTCCTGCCATTGCATCCATGGACTCGTCGTTAGTCCTGCGCGGCTTACGAAGTCGGACCACCTGACGAGGACGCCTTCGTGGACTTCAATGGGATTGAGGACGCGAACATATCGAGCGTAGCCGGGCGGGACTAGTGATGTGACCCTGTTGCCGGCGGCGTCGAGTGATCGCGCTAATGGCACAGCCGCCCGGTTGTCGGGTTCTTGGCTCAGAGAATGCATTCGGTGGCCCCCCTTTGGGCCACCCTATCTCTTATCCGCCGCACGCCGATGGTCTGTCGCATGGCACACGGGCGTCACGCATCTAGCTCTCGGTGAGCCAGGTCTATAGGCTTCACCCACCGGAGGCGATCATGCTCAGGGGGATCAGACATGCTCAAATACGATGAAATGTTGTTAATGCTGCGGCTCGAGCCACTTGACCGCTCGGCCAAGACGGCATTCGCCGCCGCTTGTGCCCAGCGCCTGGTGCCCTTATCCGACCGGTACGCCCTGCAAGTGGGCGACTCGTCGCGCCTGGCGCGGCTGGGCGTCATCGTCTCGGCAACCTGGGAAGCAGCCTCCGGTCGCGACGTCGAGGCGAGCCGTTTGAGCGAGGAGGCAGAATTGATGGTTCCGGACGAGGACGACGAAGGGTGGAGGGCCGGCAGGGCCTACGCCAGCAACGCTGCAACCGCTGCTTCCTATGCGCTGCGTACCTGGCTCACGAATGATCCCCAGGAGGCCGCTTGGGCAGCTCGGCAGCTCTTTGACGTGGCAGATCTCGTTTACTTTCAGGCAAACCCCGGCGGCAGTTTCGTTGCCGAGGAGCAAGACAAAGCGTCCTTGGAGTCTCCGCTCGTCCAGCCAGCCATTTCCGCCATCCATCGAGACCTTGAGGCTATTGAGAACGCGTGGCCCTGGTTGGAGGTGCGTCAGAGGGCCGAAGAGGAGGGCAGGGAGCGGGCGGCCTCTGTACCGTAGCGCGTGGACTTACAGTCCGGTGAGGGATCCCTTTCTCGCGAGATCCAGAAAGGGGGGCATGCCATGTCTACCTACCCGGCACTGGGAGAGATGCGAATGACCTCAAACGACTTGGAGGGAGATAGCCGTGAATGAGAGAGACGATAGTTTCCCACGCAGCAAGCGGACAACTGAGGCGTACCTCAGCGTCTTCAAGCCCCTGATCTGGAACGTTCCCCTTGTAATAGCCTTCGTCGTTTTCGCGCTGACAACGCGGCCTTCATTTGGCGACGCGGTTTCCGTGCTCATTTTGGCCGCCCTATTTGTTGCCATGTGCGTCCCTGTGGCTATCGCAGCGTCCCGACTTCCCGCCCTAAAACGTTCCGAACAGCAGGACAAGGAAAACCTCAACCGAGGACTTCGGCCAGATGGCAACCCCCTTTCATAACCTGGGGGATGATTTGGGGAAAGTAATCGCCGAGCAGACGTGCCAGTATTCGTCTGTAGCAGAATGGCTGTTCAGGGAAGGGACCGGGGCCCTCAAGCTCCCTCGGCAGGTCGGATCTCCACAAAACGGATGGGTGCTTGGATGAAGGCCAGGTCCAGCAAGGCGACATGGGATGGGCGTCGGAGCAGCGAGCAGCCGGGCAGTCGTCGACCTACAGCTGTGAGGATTCACCCAAGACCAGCGTCGGGCCATGGCTTCCCGAGCAGGAGAACTTAGGTCCATGTTGCCTGATGGGCGCTGGATGCCCGCTAAAGGATCGTCTTACGGGCCGTGATTTATGGAGTTGACCGTAGTTCACCAAAAGGCGTACTTGGTTCGGACTTCATTGCCGGCCCGGCTTAGCCGTGGCGTCTTCACGTAGTGGAGAATGTCGATCATGGGTGTTCTTTTTGACTACTTCTCTGCTGCCTCCGATGAGGAAGCAGCCACGGTGATCGATCGTGTCGGCGGTCCCGGATCCCAAGCGACGATCACTCCGCCGCCCGAGCCCCGGCGAGGCATCTTCGGACGCAAACGCCAACCGGCGGCACCGGCGACCGTGCCCCATCAGGGGGCGGCAGTGTTCGACACGGTATCGGGCAACGGTATTGATCCCGTGGTGCAGCTGGGAACACTAGAAGAGCTGCTCACCGGACGCTCCTTCGACGATGTCATGGACGATCCACGGAGCGGGCAAGCCCTCGCGGATCGGGATGGTGGGGAACGTCTTGTACTGACCCTCACGGATCCTCTCTCCACAGCGTTGGCGACCGCTTCCGACGAAGCCCTTGAGCAAGTCGCGATCCCATGGTCGGAGACTGAGGAGTTCTGGAACGCAGCTGACCCGGCGCTTCTTGCGGACTTCCTAAAGGATCTGGCCGGCCTGGCCCGACGATCCAAAGCGTCCGGGCAAGAGCTCTACTGCTGGGTAGGCGTGTAAGCAGCCCGTGGTTGGATTGCGTATCGGAAGCCAAGTGTTCCACGCAGATAGCAAGGGTTCCGCGGCAACGATGGAAGGAAAACTGATGAGTGAGACACTTCTGACCGCCGAGGAGTTGCCCGATGGTTTCGAGTATCCATCGGATTTCATCCGGTTTGTGGCCATGGAGATCATCTATCTTGAGCCGTGGTTCGTTCTGACTGATGAACGGTTGCGCGAGCGTTATCAGGGGCTGAAGAAGCGCTATCCCAACCGCAGACTGGTTCCGCTCGCCAGGCGCGAGGACAACGATGATGTTGCGTGCTGGGATCTTTCAACAGGCAAGATTTCAATTGTGCATGAATTTGCCGATCCAGGGTGGGAATCACGCGGTGACCGTGGATTTTCTGACTTCGCAGCGTGGCTGCATTCAGCTATCGACGAGATGCTTGAATTTCGCTGACGGACCCTTGCAGATCACCACCGAGTAACTGCAGAAAGCAGGAGGCACATGACCGACTTCCCGAAGCTCAGCCGGGCTGTATCGCATGCTTTACGCCACGAGCCCTGGCTTTATGAACTTGAGTTGGACGATGAAGGGTGGACATCTGTGGAGGACCTTCTTCAGGCGCTCCGGCGAGAGTCTCCCGATTGGGTTAACTTTGATGTCCCCGATCTCGAGGGTATGCTCCTGTCCTCGCCTAAGCGACGTCATGAGATGCGGGGCGACCGCATTCGAGCTTTTTATGGTCATAGTTTCCCGTCCCGCATAGTGAAGCCACAAGAAAGTCCACCTCAAAAACTGTTTCATGGGACATCAAGGAAGAGCCTTGAGGTCATTGAGTCTGAGGGTCTGCGGCCCATGCGACGCCAGTACGTTCACCTATCCGAGGACATCGAAATGGCCAGGCAGGTAGGACAACGAAAGGATACTGATCCGGTTGTCCTCGTCATTGACAGCGCGGCCGCTCACGGAGAGCACGTCAGCTTCTACCGTGGCGGCGAGAAAGTATGGCTGGCGGACAGCGTTCCAGCCAGGTACATCGCGGTCCTTCCGGAAGAAAACCGAGTTCATCTGCGCGGCCGTTGAGATGTCAGCCGCCCAAGTCGACGTCTGGATGTCCGTCGATTACGGACCCGACGAGGAATATCCCTCGGCTGCCTTCCGCTTCGTGACCCATAGGCCGGACGACCTGTGGGCCGGCGATTTGGAGGGCTTCAAACAACCGGTCCTTCGGATGACTTCTCAGCTGGACCGTAGAGATGGATGAAAATGATCATTGATTCAGCCACATTCATAGGCTGGTTGAAGGCAAACGATTCGCTCTCGGAGTCGCTCCTGCATAGTTTGTCTCTCGAAAAGCACGGCTATTCTGTACAGGCGGTTTTCAGACGAATAATCGATACTGACGGGAATCTCCTCAGTCCCTCATATGATGTTGAGGTTCATCTGGAAGCAGTGGACTCCCTGAATCTGCTAGGAGCCTTAATGGATGTTTCTGTGGAGCATCCTGAAGAGGTCAACTGGGGGTTCAGTGAAGTGTCTCTTGTCATTCTCGAGCCCGAGGCTGGTCGCTATCGCCTGCGTGTTCTCTGGGAAGGCTGGGATCGGAAAATAGAGATCCTTTGTCGTCGAGTGTGGGTGTCTCTACCCGATCACGTGGTCAATGACTAATCGTCGGTCACTAGACGCTACTGCTTCGGCTTAGTAACCGAGAGGCTTCCTCCGTGGCAATTGTGCTTTGGATTCCCTTGTTGCTCTGAGTGAAGGTTCTCCTCACTGTGGCGACAGAGTCTAGACAATTCCTGTTTCATTTGGCAGCCATTCACTGTGGGCTGTTTCCAAGGCTTCCCGTGCTTCGGGTGTCGGGGCGATGATGTCTGCTCCGCCGTCATAGGGAGCGTAGACCCATGTCATTGAGAGGTCGGTGACGATGAATTTGGCGACGTCCTCGGCAGCTTGTTCGAGAAGTCCAGTAAGTTGTCCGACCGTGTCGTAAGGCGAGACCCAGAAGTATGTTCCCGGGACTCTCCCTCCAGAGACGTCGTCGTGAAGGTCGGTGTCGAAGTGAACCCTCCAGGGCCAGGATCCGGGCATGTGCTTCTTTGTCCAGCCGCTGTAGTTGTCGTTTGTGTCGTAGTCCTGGCCGATGACTCGGATCCGGGTCGAACTCGAGATGGCAAGTAAGTCATTGAGAAGGGTTTGGTGGCGGTGCAACACCTCGCGCCGCTCTTCGCTATCGTCGGCGTAACGTTTGTCCTGTGGGAGGCTGTGCATCCTGACCCACAGGCCGGGTTTGTTGTCTCTGAGGCTGCTTCCGCTGGGTTCACACCCTGGCCACGCGGACTCCCACTGGTTTGTAAGTTCCTTCGCCCGCGGGCTGTTCTCGGCGTGCTTAGAGTTTCCGCCTTGGCGCCGCAGGCGGCGCCAACTGCTGATGAAGATCCACTTGACGCTGTAGCCGCGCAAGTTTCCAGAGAAGAAGAGCTTCCTAACTCTCAACAGCATCGTTTCGCTCTTCTTGTTTTCATCGGTCACTACCGGATCTTCACACATTCGGGCGGGTGAATACGACCGAAAGCTTCCTGCCGGACGGGAAGATCGAGTCATCCTCGACGTGTCCAATGAAGGTCCTTCCCCGGACCGCAGCCAGGATGCCCGGTGAAGGATCCCTTCCCGGAGCCAGGCATGCCTCCTTGCGTCGGCTTAACTACCGACCTCGCACCTTCGTCCGAATACGCTCAACACAGGGGATGGCGGAACCACCCCTCCTATCAGTTCGAACTAAGGGAGCGGGCAGCTGCGGTCAGTGCTGAAGGCATTCAATGAATCCGGGCCGGCATGGGAAGACCGCTCCGAAGATTTGCTGTTCATGCTCATGGAAGACATTGAACGAGGCGATGAAAAGTTTCTGGTAGTCGAGCGATTGGCGGATCGTAGCCAGCAAACGTACGCCCAGTCAGCACGTAACGCAGATGGAACTTATGTGGTGGAGTACCGCGATGGCAGCCCGCAGAACCATTTCGGCACAACTGTCGAAGACATCCGATCTGCACATTCCCTCATTACGGGATGGGCATTCGAATTGCCTGGCTGGAGGGATTCCGCAACTTGGGAGCGGATCAGCTTCGGCAGTTAGGGAATCACATGCCTGGCGTGGACACTGAATGCTGGTGTTATGAACTGCCCGGTGAAGGATCCCTGACCGGACATCCTCATCACGAAGGTGTTGCTATCCCTCGCCCGTTCTCCAGTGGGATAACGAAAGGCGCGAACCCTTCTCCGGCCTCCGTGACGACAAGATCGGAGAAGACGAGCTCGTGAAAATTGACGCCCCAAACATGCCCATCCACACCAGACTCTATGGCGGCGTCGTAGTCCAGCAAGCGTTCATCCAAGGAACTCGCCAACGTTTTTGGTGAGATAGCGGTCTTCACGGTGGTGCGAACACAGTGCGTGAATCGATAGGGAAGGTACTTTAGCTTGATCCCACTTCGTGGATCAGCAGACATGTATATGAACACGTCGTAGTCACGCAGATGCTCGGCGAAACTATGGAAGACGATCCGGTGCTCGGATGCTTCTTCAAACGCTGTTAACAATTCGTGGCCATTCACTCACAGATTCTCTCGCATCCCGCCCGACTGCGCTGCCGGTCTTGCCGATCATGGCGGACAACAAACCGCGACCGGAAGTCGGTGGCTCACCGGACGCTTCATAGCGTCCGCTTGGGGATCGGCTTACGGGCGTTAATGTGCGCTGTCTTACCGAGCGGGTGTGACAACATGTGTCCGTGTCCTTCGATGTGTACTTCCAGCGCTTCAAAGACGGCGACGTGGCCCCGGGGGGTGGCGAGAAAATGCGGCAGAACCTTCGGCCATTCATCGTGGATGAGGACCCCGAACGAAATTTTGCACTCGTGAAATACGGAGCCGGTTCGATCGACGCCTACCTTGGTGATGACAGTATGCTGGCCAATCACATCGTTGGCGACAGGCCCTGGGACCTGCTCGTTGAAGGAGCCCGGGCCGCTGGCTGGGTCATCCTCCCAGCGGGATGCCCACCCTGCATCACAGATGAGTCACAGCGAATTCACTTGCCAGAAGGCCTCGACCAGGGCGCGGTGACGGTGTCGTCAGGAGAAGAGTTGCTTCAGGTGATCCGCTCTCTGTGACAAGGTGTCCAGATAGGCGGAAAGCGTTCGTCATTGCGCAATCAATACGAAAGGCCGAGGTAAATTTTGGATCGAGCAGGACGCACGCCCCTCCACTACGCAGCTCTTGAGAATGATGTTTCGGCCATTGAAGCTCTCATAGCAAGCGGTTCATCACCGGATGTGCAGGACAAACAAGGCTTCACTCCACTTCACTTTGCAGCACAGGAGTACGCGGTGGCGGCTGCATCCACGCTACTCGACGCAGGGGCTGCAGTGGAACTGGAGAACTCCTATGGAAACACGCCGCTTTTCACAGCCGTTTTCAACTCAGACGGTCGCGGTGAGCTCATTAATCTCCTGCGAGCACACGGTGCTGATCCTCTCCACGTCAACAAGCATGGCCAGACGCCCGTCGGGCTGGCAAGGCTTATTGCCAACTACGAGGTCAGCAGGTTCTTCGTGGACCTGCCGGATTAGCTTGCTGTCTCTCAGCTCGAGCAGCGTGCGATGGCCAGGCTTTTGACCGCCCTTGGACATGTCCCTGTCCGGTCGGGATCCCTGACCGGACAGCCCATTCCTAAGCCATGTCGAACGTAACGTCCAGTGAGATGGGTCGCTGGTTTGTGCCAAGCGCCCATTTCCATCCGGCTAGGAGGGCTGCGTCCCGGAAGAAGTCTTCGGGGGAAGTGTCAAAGGACCACAGGCTACCGCTACCCAATGCCGTGGTATCCGGCGTTGGATCCCAATAAAAGGTGCATGACAGCTGCCATATCGAACCATCGTCGCCGGTCTCAATAAACTGACGCGAGAGGTTGACGCTGAATTCCTGGGTGCCCCGCAACCCGTATGTTCCGAACTGGGCCAGAATGCCGTCGCCATCCTCGTCTACAGGAGCGCAGTCGCTTGCTGAGACGGCTGCGAACGACTGGAAGGCCTTCATCACCGCTCCCAGGCTTACGGTGTTGCTGCCCTCAACGACATCTATATTCGCGAGCATCTGCTCTAGCCGGTCCTTCGCTTCTCGAATAAGCATGCCCTGATTATCCACGAGGAAAACGCCCGACCAGAGACGGCGCCAAACGGCACCTCAACTCAAGCAGCAACTCATCGCAAGTCGAGTCCGGGCCCAGCCGAACGACGTCCGTTAGCCGATCCTCCACCGGACATTGCACCTAGACCACCACCAAGCGCGCCGGACCCCGCTGTGGCCGCTTGAACTTCGTATCTTCGGCTTCTTCGTGGAACAAAGTATGCTGCCGGAGTGCGAATCGACAACGCGGAGCTCTGGGCACTGCTGCACCAACTGGACGACCCCGCGCACTTGGAGACGCCGCCAGGGTTCGACTGGGAGGCTGCACGCCGACAGTTCGACGGCCTCGTCTCCCGACTCACCACCGCCTTTGGGACTGCTTGCGGGGAAGATCGGAGCGTCCAGGACGCCACCTATCACGCCCAGGTCATCGTTCCTGCGGATGCAACGGCTACGGGCCGGAATCTCGTCGTCCGAGTCTCGAACTTCGGCAGTCTCGCCGTGCTAGCGCTCGAGAACCCGGGAGCTTACGACCAACAGGAGCTTGATTCGCTCGTTCACGAAAAGGATGTCGCGCGCATCTCTAAGTCCTTGGACGAGGAAAACTACGTTCTCATTCCAGAAGAGCCATTGTGGAAGCCCTACGATGGTTGTGTCCCCCCGAGGGTGTTCCTGCCAAACAAGCCGACTTGGTGGCTCAGGTACTTCGACTACCTATAGATACCTACGACGACGCTGGCGACAGTTCTAAGCCTCCATGCCCCTCCACGTTCCCGGGCTATGTTCACGACTTCTTGTCCGTGGAAGCGCGCGCCCGCAAGCGGATCCTTCAACGGGACAATGCCTCATTCCCTGCCAAGACCACCACGACCGCCCGATGCACCGTCGAAAAAGACGGCGCTGATGGGCTCGAAGAATGAGTCCCAGTCGGCGACCTCGGAGCCAAGGGTCGCGCGGTCATGATTTGCGTAGTTGGGCGGCGCCTCCGTCAGTCCCAGCACGTCCCCAGTAAAAAAGGCTGCGCTCTCGGCCTTCAGCGACAACTGGGCACCTGGAGCGGGCCACATTCCAAGCTGCAACGCGAAGAGTCCGTCAATCGATTGCGGCTCGCAGCCCGCAACAGTCCAGGCCGTCAAAGGAGTGTCCCGGCTGGGCCCCGACCACGTCATCTCACGGACACCATGGGCGATGAGGACTCCGGTGTTCGTCTCCCGCAATTGGAGGGCCACCCGAAGCTCAAACAACAATCCCGCCACGCCAGACAGAACGTCGAACTTAACGCCGAGGAGTTGCGCTTCTTGGAGGGCGCCTGCCTCCGTCAGCGGGTCCATCTCGGGCATCGGGGTGTACTGGCGAAGGTCGTAATCCGGGAGCAGAAGATCACCGATCCTCATCATGGCAGGGGAAGGTAGGCGGAGGAATGAGTGGAGAGCATCTTCTCGCCAACGAGCATGTTTGTGATTTGTCCAGTGCGGTTCATGTAGACAGGGTAGCGATCGGGGATCCGTGACCGTGCGGGTTAGCCATGTGAATTTTCTGAGTTTGGCGCAGTTTCAGATGGCCTCGGTGCGACCTGCATACTTGTCGGATGAGCGGACGCATTTTGTCAGGATTCAAGAAGAAGAGGCGGGCACCCCGCCAGGTCTGGAGCGATTGGCAGGCTGCCAACGAGGCAAACGATGCTGAGAGCGCCGAAAGGTTCGCTTCTGAGCTCCTCGACGTCGCGCCGCAAGTCTTCTTCAGTTGGTTCGAGGCAGGTTTGCTGTCGAAGGCCCGGGGGAAGTGGGCCGAAAGCGCCGAACGGAATCGGCGTGCACTGGCGTTGTTCACCGAAACGGAAGCAGCTGAGTTCGGTGGCGCCAACCCGGCTGCCTGGAATCTGGGAATCGCCGCTACCGCCTTGGGGGATTGGTCTACGGCCAGGGCGGCGTGGGCAGCGTACGGTTTGGCAGGGTTCGACAACGAGACCGGCCCCATCGACGACAACTATGGGATGACGCCGGTGCGGATCAACCCGGACCGGGCAAGCCTTCCACACCAGCTTCTGCCCGTTGCCGGCGAGACCGAGGTGGTGTGGTGTTGGCGGAGGAGCCCGGCCCACGCTGTGATCACGAGTGTGCCGATGCCCGAATCGGGCCACAGGTTCAGGGACGTTCTCCTCCATGATGGTGAACCCCAAGGGACCCGTCTGAATGAGGGGCGCGAGGTGTCGGTGTTCAATGAGCTCGAGCGGCTCGAAGCGTCCGAGTTTCCCACCTGGCAGGCTCAGATCAGCGGCGCAGGACGGGATGACCTTCAGGTACTGGCGGATACGCTTGGGCGCCGGGGACTCGGTCTGGACGAGTGGTCAGGAATTCGCATGATGTGCTCGGACTGCTCTCACGGCTCGCCGCGGGAAGGACATGACCACGCGGCACCGGCGTCGGATGCAACCGTTCTGGGCTTGGCGGGGCACGAATCGGATCTGCACCAGGCTATGGATGAGTGGCGGAAGTCCAGGCCGGCGGTTGAAGTCGTCAGCCTCGAACTGCTGTGGTGAATTGAGCCAACAACTCATCGATCGCCAAGTTTGTCCAGGACCGTGGCAGGCGGTTCCGGGGTTGGAAGGTCTTCGGGGATGACCACCCAAACGATGCCCTGCTCGCACCGACTCAAATGGCGCCCGCAAGCCGGTCCCTATCTGCAACAACCATGCCCTGACGTGCGGCTTGGCAGGGGCGGAGTTCGCTGTGTCCCATATACCCCGCCCGCAAAATTGCCCGGTGAAGGTGCCCTAAACGCTACACGCCAAACTGTCTCGTCTCATTCCTGCGACGAATGACCAGGAATCGGCTGGATCGCATTCCTGTGGATACATGGGCGACGTTTCTTACAACTGTGTCTCGAAACTCCATGGTCATCGGTTACACACAAGTTTCCACCGGGCAGCCGTCCACCGCCCGGTCGCGGGAGAACCTTCTCGCGCACTCGATGCGCTAGTTGGAGACGACACCAGGCGAGCTAGCAGCCCTCGAAGTCGCTGAGGACCTTCACCTTGGCAGCCGACCCGGAGGAGGGATCGAACGCGTAGCCGATCCACTCCTTGGCCAAGCGGCGTGCCAGTTCCACGCCCACAACGCGTTGGCCCATGGTCAGTACCTGGCAGTCGTTGGAAAGGATGGAGCGCTCGACGGAGAAGGAGTCGTGCGCAGCCGTGGCGCGGATGCCGGGGACCTTGTTGGCCGCGATGGCCACGCCGATGCCCGTTCCGCAGAACAGGATGGCCCGGTCAGCCTTGCCGTCGCGGATCATCTCACCGGCAGCGATGCCCACGTAGGGGTACGGCTTGGTGAAGTCCTCGTCTGCCCGGTTCACACCGAGGTCGAGCACTTCGGTGATCCGGGAATCGGCCTGCAGGTCGGCAAGGATCCGGTCTTTGTAGTCAACGCCGGCTTCGTCGGCGCCCACGATGATACGCATGGGGTTTCTCCTAGAGGGTGGCAGATACGGGAACTGCGGTGAAGTGGGGTCCGACGGCGGCAAACACCATCGCGAGGGACGTCGCCCCGGGGTCCGGGGTACCGATGCTCTTCTCGGCGAGGGGACGGGCGCGGCCCTTGAGCGGCCGGAGGTCGGCGGTTGCGGCAGCGGCGTCTGCGGAGACAGCGGCGGCTGAGGCCCAGGCTTCCGCAAGAAGCGTTCCAGTGGCCACGGCAGAAGTAAAGGACGAGGCAAATGGCAGCAGCGAGTCCACCATGGTCTTATCGCCGATCTCGGCCTTACCAAGGCTCGTGATCCGATCGGCGAAGGCGCGAACAGCGGCGGCGAGGTCGTCCGGCGTCGGGGTTTCTGCGTCACCCAGCCGCTCGCCAAAGGCGCGCAGTCCGGCTCCCCAGAGGACGCCGGAGGTTCCGCCGGCCTTGTCAGCCCAGGCGTCGCCGCCGGCGATCAGCACGGAGTCCGCCCCGGCACCGGCCGAGAAGGCGGCAGCAGCAGCCTCGAGTGCGGCGGCTGATCCGCGGACCATGCCACGGCCGTGGTCGCCGTCTCCGGCGATCGCGTCCATGTCGCCCAGCATCGATTCGGAGGAGCGCAGCAAGGCGGCAGTTGCTTCCAGAGCTGACAGGCATTGCACAGCGTACTCACGCGATTCTGCTGTGGAGGAATAGTCGGCGGCATCCGCCTGGACAACCTCCGCGGACGTGTCCTCAAAGGAAGCAACGTCGAACCCAACAGTCCCGCGTCGGAACGCCGGGGTCAGCGCCGGAGCGGTCCAGTACTGCTCAAGTTCGTCATCCAACCACGTCAAGGTAAGCGAAACGCCCGCCATATCCAGGGAGGTCACCAACTCCCCGACCTCCGGCATCACCAACGTGTGGCCGGCCTCGCGGAGGAGCGGAGCCACGGTGCGCCACAGGACGAACAGTTCCTCGTGTTTGGTGGAGCCGAGCCCGTTGAGGATCACGGCCACGCGCCCGCCCTCATACCCTGCAGGGGCCTCCGCCAGGACACGCTCCACCAGTTCACGGCCAAGCTCGACGGCGGTCGGCAGCTCCGTATCGAACAGTCCAGGCTCGCCGTGGATGCCAAGGCCCAGGCCCATGTGTCCTTCGGGAAGGCGGAACAACGGCTGCTCGGCGCCAGGAAAGGTGCAGCCGCTAAAGGCCGTGCCGATGGTCTTGGTGTGGCTGTTCGCTTTGCGGCCCACGCGAACCACGGAGTCAAGGTCCAGCCCGGCCTCTGCGGCAGCACCCATGACTTTGAAGACTACGAAGTCGCCGGCAATGCCGCGCCGTTTCTCGGCCTCACCCACAGGAGCGCTGGCAATATCGTCGGTGACCAGGACGTTCTCAGCCCGGATCCCCTCCGCGGCAAGGCGCTCGCTCGCCATCCCAAAGTTCAGGACATCCCCGGCGTAGTTGCCGTACGTGAACACAACCCCGGCCCCGGATTCCGCAGCTTTGGCCACGGAGTAGGCCTGTTGGGTGGAAGGTGAGGTGAAGATGTTGCCCACCACGGCGCCGTCAGCGAATCCCGGGCCGATGATGCCGGCGAATGCGGGGTAGTGCCCCGAACCGCCGCCGGTGATCACTGCGACTTTCGGGGTGGCCGGGCGGTGTCGACGCACGGCGCCGCCTTCGACCTGGCGGACGAGGTCCGAGTGGGCGTCGCAGAAACCGGCGAGGGCTTCGTCGGCAAAGTCGGCGGGATCGTTAAAGATTCTGGTCATGGTGGGGTTCCTTGAAAAGCAGAGACTAGTGGATGTGGCTGCCGCCGTTGATGTCGATGGTGGTGCCGGTCAGGTACGCGGAGTCCTCAGAAGAGAGGAACGTGATGACGGCGGCAACTTCCTCGGTGGTGGCGTTGCGGCCCAAAGGGATGCCTGCGTTGATCGCTGCTTCCTGCTCCTCGGTGCTTCCTACGCGGATGTTCGTGTTCACGGCGCCGGGCGTGATGGCGTTGACCGTCACGCCGGTCTCACCGATTTCACGGGCGAGTGCCTTGGTGAAGCCGAGGATGGCTGCCTTTGCTGCGGAGTAGGGCACCTTGCCGAACACGCCGCCGCCGCGCTGTGCGGAAACGGAAGACATGTTGACGATGCGGCCCCAGCCATTGGCGATCATGTCCGGCAGGAATGCCTTGGTGACAAGGTAGGTGCCTGTGGCGTTGACGTCCATGACCTTGTGCCACAGCTCGAGGGTGGTCTCCAGGAACGGGACGGGCGAGGTGATGCCGGCGATGTTGGCGAGGGCGCCAACGGGCGGGAGGTTTCCGGCTGCGACCTCGGCGGCTACGGCCGCCTGGGCTGCGGTTACGGAAGTCTCGTTGGCGACGTCGATCTCGTAACCGAAAGCGGGAACGTTGAATTCGTTGCCTATCTCGGCGGCAACCTTGGCGGACTTCTCGCCGTCGAGGTCCAGGATGACGACGCCCCAGCCCTGGCTTGCATAGCGGCGGGCGGTCGTGAGGCCGATGCCGCGCTCGGAGGTGGCTCCGGTGAGGACAGCGGTGCGCTGGATGGTGGTCATGATGCTCCTTGAAAGTGGTGGTTGGAAGTTCAGATGAGGTCTGTGATGAAGCTGGCTGCTTTGGCTGCGGCGGCCGGGCGTTCGTCGTGCGTGACGTCCCGGGTTTCGAGCTCCAGCGAAAAATGGCCGTCGTAACCGGCGTCCCGCAGCGCGGCAATCCCGCCGGCGAAGTCTGCCTCGCCGTTACCGATACTGAGGTTGATGTTCCCTGGCGTGGCGTCCGTGAATGCAACGGCGTCCCGAAGGTGGACATGCTTGATGCGCCCGCCGAAGCGCGTAACGAAATCCCCGGGATCTCCGCCAGAGGCGACGATGTGGCTGAAGTCCATGACGATTCCGACGTCGGATCCCGCCAGCCGGTCTGCCAGCAGCTGCGCCCGCTCCGTGTTCCAGCAAAGCCGGTAGTAGTGCAAGGACTCGGTCCACAGCTCCACTCCGACTTCCGCGGCGCGCTTGGACGCGTGGATCAACTGGGCGGCCACCAGGTCGATGTCTTCCTCGAGACTGCGCACGGGTTCGTGGTCGATCGCTCCGCAGGGCAGGACAAGTGCCTTCGCCCCGGTCTTGGCCGCCAAGGCGAGCAGCATCTCCAGGTGCCGTTCGCGTTCTTCCTGAGCGCCGCCGTCGAGCATAGCGTTCAGGTCCCCGACGTCCCCGTTGACCGAGCGGACGCGCAGTCCCGAGCTACTGACGACGGCGGCAACCGCCTCCACTGCCTCAGCGTCCAGTACGTAGGGCACATGGTCGCAGACCCCCGGAAGGGCGCCCAGGTCAATTTCCTCGAAGCCGAGGGCGGCCATGGTCTGCAGGGCGGTGGGCAGGTCCTGGTGGCGAAAGCTGATGGATGAACAGCCCAATCGTGAATGGAACATCGTCGTTGATCCTCATGTTGCGACGCCTCGTCCGAGAGACGCCTAAGTGATGGACACCACGTTAGCTAAGTTGACTGTCAACAGTCAACCTCCTAAGTTGACTGTTGACATTGCTGGTGGCGTCGGTCACAGTTGGACTATTATGTTGACTGTCGACAGTGTGGTTGCCGAGGACGTGGCCCACTCATCGAAAGGGAAATAAGCAATGAGCAATGAAGCTCTGACCATGCGTGGTCCGGTTCATGGAACCAAGGAAGCAAAGCGCGTCGCTGTCGGCTCAGGCGTCGGCGCAGTCATCGAAACCTATGACTTCATTGGTTTCGGCACCGCCGCGGCGCTGTATTTCGGTACGGCATTCTTCCCGGGCGCCGACCCGGTGACGGGCACCCTGGCATCCTTCGCGACCCTCGGTGTCGGCTTCGCCGCCCGCCCGCTCGGAGGCATTATCGGCGGCCACCTGGGTGACAAGCTGGGCCGCAAGCCCGTCCTTGTCGCATCGCTGATCCTCATGGGCCTGGCTACTTTCGCTATCGGCCTCCTGCCCACGTACTCGCAGGTCGGTCTCCTTGCACCGGCACTGCTCGTGATCGTCCGCATCATCCAAGGCCTCGCCTTCGGCGCTGAATGGGGCGGTGCCATCCTGATGAGCTACGAGCACGCGCCGTGGAAGAAGAAAGGCCAGTTCACGGGAATCGTGCAGGCCGGCTTCCCCGTGGGCCTGCTGCTCGCCAACCTGGTGTTCCTGGGCAGCGTAGGGCTGGGCAGCGAGTGGGCATGGCGCGTTCCGTTCCTCGCCAGCATCGTGCTGGTGGCCGTGGGCCTGATCATCCGGTCCAAGGTTCCCGAGTCCCCGGTCTTTGAGGACGTCAAGACCAAGGGCGACATTGTGAAGTCCCCCATCGTCGAGGTCATCAAGACCGACTGGCGCAACATCGTCCGTGGCATCGGCCTCCGCATCGCTGAAACTGCCGGCTACGCCGTGTCCGTGACGTACATGATCTCCTACCTGCACAGCAACCAGCTGGCCGACAAGACCCAGACCCTGGTTGCCCTCTGCATCGCGGCCGGCATAGGCATCTTCGCCACGTACGCCTGGGGCAGGCTCACCGACAAGGTGGGACGCCGTCCGGTCTACATCTGGTCCACCGCGTTCGCCGTGCTCTTCGGTATCCCGATGTTCCTGCTGGTCAACACCGGCCTGTTCATCTTCATCATCGCCACCATCGTGATCGCCTACGCCGTCTGCCAGAACTCCCTCGCCGGTGCGCAGGGCGCGTGGTTCCCGGAGCTGTTCCAGGCCAAGACCCGCTCGTCCGGAGCTTCCCTCGCGTACCAGATCTCCGCCATGGTTTCCGGCTTCACCCCATTCATCACCACCCTGCTGTTCGTCAGCTTCGGTTGGGTTGGACCGGCAGCGCTATTCAGCATCTACGGTGCCATCGGCCTGTGGGCAGCAGTCGTCACCAAGGAAACCTGGGGCAAGCGCGAGCGTCAGCTCGCCGAGGAAGCCGCCAGCAAAACTCCCGACACCGTAAACGCCTAAGCAACCACTCGACGTCGGGCGCGTTCTCCCCATCGGTACACGCCCGACTCCGGAAGGAAACCAGTGACTCTCTCATCAGTTGAAGCGGCCACCGCTTCCCCGGCCGCCGAGCGGGTAGACCGCATCCGTGCAGCCGCTTACCGAATCCGCCATCACGCCTTGAACATGGGCGAGGTCCAGGGCCAGGGCTATGTTGGCCAGGCTTTGGGTGCCGCGGACATGCTTGCCGCCGTGTATGGCGACCAGCTCACGTTCCGCGCCGAAGACCCGCACTGGGAGGGCCGCGACCGGTTCCTCCTCTCCACCGGGCACTACGCGATCGGGCACTACGCCGCGTTGGCGGAGGCGGGAATCGTTCCGGTCTCCGAGCTCGAAACCTACGGTTCCGACGATTCGCGCCTGCCGATGTCCGGAATGTCCACTTACACGCCCGGAATGGAAATTTCAGGTGGTTCCCTGGGCCACGGCTTGCCGATCGCGGTGGGGATGGCCCTCGGTCTGCGGGCACAGGGCTCGGCGTCCCGGGTGATCAACTTCCTTTCCGACGGCGAACTCGACGAAGGCTCCACTTGGGAAGCAGCCATGGGCGCGCACCACCACCAGCTGGGCAACCTCATCGCGATGGTGGACATCAACGCCCTCCAGGCCGACGGTGCCACGGACACCGTGCTCCGCACCGAGCCTGTCACCGAAAAGTGGGAATCGTTCGGTTGGTACACACAGCGGGTGGACGGGAACGACGTCGGTGCGCTGCTGGCTGCATTCGACAACATCGGCTCGGTTGCGGGTCCGGTCGGGCGGCCGTCCGTAATCCTGTGCGACACGAAGGTGGGCCGCGGTGTTCCGCTGCTGGAGACCCGCGAGAAGGCGCACTTCATGCGCATCGAAGAACACGAATGGCAGGTCTGCCGAGACCAGCTGACCGCAGGATACGAAGGGACGGCATCAGCATGAGCACTCTTACGACGGCGGCTGGTTCCGCAACGTCCGCAGCTTCGGCTTCTGCTTCGGCCGCCAAGCCGAAGCTGAAGACCTCCGCGATGATCGCGTCCTTCGCTGACCCGGGCCAGAAAACGACGTCTGCTCCGTTCGGGCACGCGTTGGTTGCCGCTGCTGAGGCTGATCCCAGGATTGTTGGTTTGACCGCGGACCTGGGCAAGTACACGGACATGCACATCTTCGCGAAGGCCTTCCCCGAGCGGTTCTTCCAGATGGGCATGGCGGAGCAGCTGCTGTTGGGGGCGGCTGCCGGTATGGCGGAGACCGGACTGGTTCCGTTCGCATCCACCTACTCGGTGTTTGCAGCGCGACGCGCCTACGACTTCCTGTGCTTGGACATCGCTGAGCCGAACCTCAATGTGAACATCGTTGGTGGGTTGCCTGGACTGACCACCGGCTACGGCCCGAGCCACCAGGCCACTGAGGACATGGCGATCTTCCGCGGCATGCCCAACCTGACCATCGTGGATCCATGCGACTCCGTGGACATCGAGCAGGCCGTTCCGCAGCTCGCGGCCTCCGAAGGTCCGACCTACCTGCGACTGCTCCGCGGCAACGTGCCCACTGTGCTGGACGAGTACGACTACAAGTTCGAGCTCGGCAAGGCCAAGGTCCTCCGCGGCGGAAACGACGTTGTGTTTGTTTCGTCCGGGCTCATGACCATGCGGGCTTTGCAGGCAGCCGATGCCCTGGCTGCCCATAACGTTGATGTGGCAGTGGTGCACACTCCCACCATCAAGCCGTTCGATTCTGAAACCGTGCTGGCTGAGCTGAACACGGATCGCCTCGCCGTGACGCTGGAGAACCACACCGTTGTTGGCGGTCTGTTCGAAACTGTTGCGTCCGCCGTCGTAAGTTCCGGCCTGGGGAAGCGCGTGGTTCCCATTGCGCTTCCGGACCAGTTCCTCGACGCCGGTGCGCTGCCGACGCTGCACGAACGCTACGGACTGTCTGTTGACCGGATCGTGGCGAAGGTGCTCGCTGAGCTGGGTTGAGTTTGTTGGATCGGGGCGCAGGACCGGCGGTACTGCCGGTCCCGCGCCCTTGCCCGTAGTATCAACTGTTAACAGTCGCCCACCGACATTCGAGGAAACATCATGGCCCTGAGCGCGTCCCTTCTGGGACTGGAGAAGAAGAGCCTGCGCGAACAAGCTCTTTCCGCGTTGCGCACTGCCATCACCAGTGGCGAGCTTGAGCCCGGACGGCATCTGGTGGAGACCGAGCTGTCCGAAATGCTGCAGATCTCGCGGGGGACGTTGCGTGAAGCGCTGCGCCAGCTTGAACAGGAAGGGCTGGTCTCTGCCGGCGCCCGCGGGCGCCTCTCAGTCCGGCATCTGGACGTCAAGGAAATCCGCGACATCTTCGCCGTCAGGGCTGTGCTCGAGTCGCTTGCCGCCCGGACGCTCAGCGAGTTGCCGGACAAAGAGACGGTGCTCGCAGAGCTGCGTGCCGCCGTCGAGAACATGGCCCAGGCTGCGAAGTTGTCCCTGGAGGAGCAGATCGAAACCGACCTCGAGTTCCACCGCACCCTCTGCCGCCTGTCCGGGAACGAGACCCTGCTGCACCAGTGGGAGTCGCTGGAGGGATCCATCCGGATGTCCATCATGTTCGCCGGCTTGGAGCGGGCCACGCGGAACATGAGCGTCGGGCGGCATCACGACATCGTTGCTGCCATCGAAACGGGCAACGCTGCCAAAGCGCGCGAGACGATCATTGCGCATATGGATGAGGCTGCCGAGAATTTGGTGGGGTAACTTCGGCAGTCCAGGCCGGCGGCTGGAACTGCGCTCCACCGAACATGGGGAAGGGCAACATGCCCTCCTGGTCGCGGAGCTGAGCCCAAGGCCGGTTGATGCCATGCGTGCCATAGCGGCGCAGCTGAGTCACGCGGTTGAGGTCCAGGACTGCGAACAAGACCTCCTCGCCGCCTCTGGCTTGCTGCATGATGGTGCCCTCGGGATCGACAATGACGCTCTCACCCACCGCTGAAGGGGCGGCGCCGTTGACGTTCACCACGTAGACCTGGTTGGCGAACGCGTTCGCTTGGGACATCACCAGTTCCATTGCCCTGTCACGGGTGGTGGTGAGTGTCGGCTGGATGATGACGTCGGCACCCAACCACGCCAGTTGCCGCGCAACTTCCGGAAAACTGCCGTCGAAGCAGATCGCCAGGCCAACGCGCCCGCAACCCGGGATGTCGAAGGTGACGAACGAATCGCCGGGCGTGGTTGTTTCGAAGGGGCGCCACGGGAAGAGCTTCCGGTAGCGGGCAACAATGTCGCCTTGCGGTGACACCGCGATGGCCGTGTTGTAGGTGTTGCCGTTGTCCGTCTCCAGTAGTGAGCCGGGGACCAGCCACACGTTCAGTCGGCGGGCCAGGTCCGAGATGCGGTCCGTCAGGGGGCTGGGTATGGGGCCTGCCGTTCTTGTCTCCGCCTCCGGGTCCGGGATCAGGAATTCACCGGGTGCCGAGAGCAACAGCTCCGGGGCGACGATGATGTCAACGTCAGGGCCCAACTTCTTGGCTGATTCGGCCTGGGCCGCAAAGCGTGCCCACGTGGCTTCCGGGTCATGGGGGACAGGGTTGGTCTGGATTGCTGCGATGGACAGGATGCGCATTTATGCCTCGGTTTCGTTGCTCAGGATGGTGTTGAGTTCATGGCGGCTGTTGACGTTGCCGCGGGGGATTGTCCTGCCGGAAAAGTAAGCGGGAAGGTGGCGCCGGATTGCGGCGGTGACTGCTATGCCAACCCCCTGCGCGCCGACTCCGATCCAAAACACGGATCCGATGCCGAGCCAGGAAAGGCCGACGTAGTCCGGGGAAATCATGTCGAAGGCGCTGTAGATGAATGCGCCGATCATCAGTACGGCGCCTGCGCCTGGTAGGACGCCCTTTGTGATTAGGGTGTTTGCGGACGAGCGCATGGCGGGGGCGAAGTAGACCACGGATGCCAGTGCCGTGGCAGCGTAGTAGGCCGCGATCAGGAGACCCACGGAGAGAATGGCCAGGCCAATGAAGTCCGGGTTGATGGCCGTGAGAAGCAACGTCACGGCAATCGTGATCGCTGCCCACCAGATGATGGAGGTGGTTGGGGTTCCCCTGAGTGGATGCATGCGGGTAGTGGCCTTGGGCAGCGCGTTGTAAGTGCCCATGCTCAGCCAGGTCCTGGGGGTGCTGACGGCTACGGTCATCAAGGCAGCCAATGCGGACAAGCCCACCGCCAGGACGATCACCTGGCCGAACACGCCGCCGGCCGCTTGCGGGCCTAGCACTGTGAGGACATCCGAGACCGTTTCCGGATCGGTGATTCCCTCAGTACCGGCAAAGCCGACGGCGGCCGTGGCAGTCGCTACGTAGAACACCAGCAGGATGGTGGTGGTGACAATCACGGCCTTGCCCGGCGTGCCCTTGCTGTCAGTCGTTTCCTCGTTCACGGCGATCAGTGCGTCCCAGCCCCAATAGATGAAAAGGCAGAGGATCACGCCGGAGACGAGTCCGGAGATGTCGCCGGTCTCGCCGGTCTCGCCGGGGGCGAAGGGGTTGAACCAGGAGAGATCCGGGTTTTCAGCTCCGGCGTTGGCTCCTGTGTGCATCGCCGCGAAAGCGGCGATGCAGAAACCCGCGAGTGCTACCAGTTGCAGGGCTATGAGGGCGTACTGGACCCACGTGGAGAGTTCGATCCCTCTTGCCGCGATCAATGCGCTCGCAGCAACCAGTCCGCAGGCAATGACAGCGACGGCGATTGGTTCTGCAGCCAGCCAGGATAGGCCCAGGAAGTTGAGCAGGTACGTAGTGGCCACTTGTGCCAAGGCGGCGCTGGCGAGGAACGTGGCAACTTGGGGGATCCAGCCTCCGAAGAACCAGCCTGCTGTTGGCCCGAAGACGCGGGTGATCCAGACGAAGACGCCGCCGCAGTCCGGCATCTCTTTGTTGAGATCACGGAAAGCGAACGCAGTGAACAGGATTGGAATGAAGCCCAGGAGAAACGCGGCCGGGGTGCTGGTTCCGACGGCGAGGACGACGAAACCCAGCGTGACGGCAAGGCTGTACGCCGGCGCCACCGCGGCAAGGCCCAAGGCCACTGTGGGGCCGATGCCGATGGCGCCGGACTTGAGTCCCTTGGTTTGTTTCTGCACTTGTGGCTGCTCTTGTGGGACAGGGGTTGGGGGAACGGGATGTGACATGGAGACTCCTCATCGAATCATAATTTGAATCACGTTCAAATTTTGAATGCCATTCAATATCTCTCTAGACTCGTTGTCAACAGGTCATCCGGGGAGTTGGTTGTGGGAAAGCTCGACAAGAAGGACATCCGGCGTCGCGAGATCGTCGCTGCGGCCCAAGCGGTAGCGGCGCGGGAAGGTGCGGAAGGAGCCACCCTCCGGGCAATCGCCGCCGAAGCGGGGATGGCCGCCAATGCCGTGCTCTATTACTACGGCAGCCACGCCGAAATCATCGCCGCGGCGCTTGAAGCTGCTTCGGCGAGGTTCCTCGAAAAGGTGGCTCACGCCGTCGAAGGTGAAGTTGGCCCAACGGCACGCCTCGCCGCAGTCATCAACGCGGGCACCATCGCGGACCTCGAAGATGATGTCTCGCGAATCCTGTATGAGTACTGGCCTCATTCGCTACGCGACCCGGAGTTGCGGCGCATCCAGGCGGAATTCAGCTCTGCCCAGCAACGCATTTACCGGGAAATCATCGAGGATGGGGTGCGAACCGGGGAGTTCGTTGCTGTTATCGAGCCCGACAAGATCGCCCGCACGTTGGTTGCGCAGGAGGACGGTTTGGTGATGGACGTACTGGCCGGGATTGTCGACGGCGAATATGTGCTGGATCTGTTCGGGAGCCTGGCGGCCGCACTGCTGGGGATCGAAAAGGCCGATTTGATGGCGTACTTGCAGGGGCGGACGGTGGGTGTGCGGGATTAGGGGCTCGCGGCTGGGGCTGTCAGGTTAGGGCTTGAGATTCTTTCCGGGGTTGTCAGAAAACCGTTGATTTGGATGCTAGCTTGACGGGTTTTGGGGTGGGGCCTGACGTCAGCTTGGGGTGTTCTCCGGCCTGACTCGCCTGGCCTGGGGGGGTGGCGGAACGCACGAAAACGCCCGGCTTTATAGAGTGGCCTGGAGCAATGGCTGGCGGGTTTGATGCACGACGCTGAGAGGAACGACGCTACCCGCCGTCCGGCGGGTAAGATGCGGTAAACCTGCCCTATTCGGCTGTTGTTCTCGTGTCATGCCGTTGCCAGACTGGGATTCCCGAAGCTCAAGCGAACGAAGGAGTTCCTATGGCGAACGTCTTTTCCCATCCGCACAGTGAGACCGTTGGATCGGTTGAATCCCGCCCCGAGTGGCCGTATGGTGAAGCTGCTTTCGTGACCGGTGCAGCGTCCGGCATTGGTTTGGGGATCGCGAGGGCGTTGGTCTCAGCCGGTGCGAAGGTCGCTCTTGCCGACATCGACGGTGCACGTTTGGCGGCTGTTGTTGAAGAGCTGAACAATGCTGGGGGACAAACGATCGGCGTCGAGCTTGACATTAGTGATCCGGATGCGTGGACAGTAGCGGCTGATCGTGCCGAAGATGCGCTAGGGCCGATCTCTATCCTGTGCAACAACGCCGGTGTCCATGGGGGCTCGGCCGTTGATCAGACTCCGCTGGAAGTCTGGCGGTGGGTAAACCGGATCAATGTCGAGGGGCAGTTCATTGGCGTATCTACGTTCTTGGCACGATTCAAGCAACGCGGAAAGCGGGCGCACATCATGAACACGGCGTCTATGTCGGCGCTCGTACCTATGGTCGACAACTCTGCATACACCGCGTCGAAGTTCGCCAGCTTGGGGTTCTCATTGGTGCTTCGCGATGAAGTGCGTGGCAGCGACATCGGAGTGTCTGTTCTGTGCCCCGGATCCGCCGCAACGCGGTTGAGTGAGACCGCGGAACTCGAGCAGGCCAAGTTGCTCGGTCGTGATCCGAACCTTGACGCGATCGCCCGCAATAGCGCCAGTCTGGCTCTCGGTGCAGACCCCGATCTCGTCGGCATCCAAGTGCTCGAAGCGATGCAGGACAGGCAGTTCCTGATCATCACCCATCGCGAATGGGAGCCGCTCGTGCTTCGCGTTCAGGATGAGATCCGCGGGGCATTCACTGAGTTCGACTCTCGCCATGGAGTGGACCCTGTGCCTGGGATTCTCCTCGGGGGCGGAAATCCGATCACGTCTTGAGCCCCGGTCGCGTCATGTCGCTCGGACAGGCATCATCGCAACCGACAGATGCCGGGCAAAAGGCTCGGATCACAGCCTCTCCAGTGGTGGTGGTTCCACTCCTGGCCCGTTCCTTATTTCTGTATGAAAGTCCCCATCCAACGAAGCACGGAGAATCACATGAACGCCGATCTGGTGAACCCGCCCTACGACCCCGAGCTGATGGCCAACCTGCAGTTCCCGCCACCCATTCTCACCGACGACGACTTCAAACAGTGGCGATCCATGCTTTCCGTGGACGAAGTTGAGCGTGACCGGGGGCTGCGCGCACTCTTCGGCCAATTCGACCTCTCCTACGAGGACCGCACTGTGCCAACGCCCGAGGGAGATGTCATTCTGGGGATCGTTCGCCCGCAAGGCTCGGAGAACCGCACCCTTCCCGTGCTTTATGACATCCACGGTGGCGGAATGATCCTCGGAACACGCCACACGACGCTGGTCCCCGAACGCCTGCAGTGGGCAGCCGACCACGGCTTGGTCTTGATCACCCCCGAGTACACTCTTGCTCCCGAAGCGCGTGCGCCACGCGCGGCAATGGAATGCTACTCGGCACTGCTGTATCTCACCGGTCATCCTGAGGAGTTCATGATCGATCCCTCTCGGATCATCCTCTCGGGGATCTCGGGAGGCGGAGGTCTTGCGGCGAGCGTCGGGTTGCTCGTACGGGACAAAGGGGGACCGCAGCTTCTGGGGCAGCTCCTGAACTGCCCGCAGCTCGAGGACCGTCACCAGACGCCCTCGTCGTACCAGTTCAGCGCAGAGCGAGGCGCGATCGACTCCTGGGTCCGCGAGACGAACATCTACGCATGGAATGCGCTCCTTGGCGAGGGCCACGAAGAGCGAGAAGTAAGCGTCTACGAGTCGCCAGCTCGTGCAGAGGATCTGCGGGGCTTGCCCCAGACATTCATCGACGTTGGGGGATGCGAAGTATTCCGTGATGCGGGCATCGCATACGCCTCCAAGCTGTACGCGGGCGGTGTTTCAACTGAACTGCATGTCTGGCCCGGCGGATATCACGGATACGAGACTTTCGCGGCTGAGGCGCCGGTCTCGATCCAGACGCGGGAGGCGCGCACCAAATGGCTGGCGCGAGTACTTGCCACCAGCAGTTCCGGCCAGGAGTGAGTGGACACGGAATACCCCCGCCAAGGATCAAGCTGCATGAAACCCACGCGAAGGAAACAACGCCATGGTCAGGAGCGGGATCGAAAAACGACGACCAGGAAGCAACATAGCCACCGCCTAGGGTGGCATTGGACAAAGGAGTTCAAATGGAGAACACGATCGCACGTCCGCCGTTTGACCCCGAGATCGAGGCCGCATTTGTCGCGATGGGCGGGATGCCCTCGTTCACACCCGAGATGATCCCGGTGCTGCGTGAGGCGCCGGTGGCGGTCGAGCGCGATCCCCGCGAGGTGCTGAGCGAACGGGGATTCGTGTTCAACGACAGGACGATCAATGGATATGACGGGGACGAGATCATTGTCTCGGTGATCACCAAGAAAGGGCGCACCGGTACTGGTCCTGGTTTCTTCCACATACACGGCGGCGGCATGATCCTGGGAGACCGGTGGGGCGGGGTTGCACAGTTCATCGACTGGGCCGAACGTTTCAATGGAGTGATCGTGACGGTCGAGTACCGACTCGCCCCGGAATTTCCGGATCCCTACCCGATCGAAGACTGCTACGCCGCGCTGCTGTGGACCGCCACACACTTTGAGGAATTCGGCATCGATGCTGCGCGGCTGGTCGTCGGAGGAGCCAGCGCCGGTGGCGGGCTCTCAGCCGGTGTGGCGTTGCTCGCGCGTGATCGTCAGGGGCCGACCATCCTCGGCCAGGTGCTGATGTGCCCGATGCTCGATGATCGCGACTGCACACCGTCGACTCTGCAGATCGACGGGCTCGGGGGATGGGACCGCACGTCCAACCAGACCGGCTGGGGAGCGCTGCTCGGTGACCGCAAAGGTACCGACGACGTTTCGATCTACGCCGCCCCGGCCCGTGCCACGGATCTGTCAGGGCTGCCGGCGGCGTACATCGACTGCGGAAGCGCCGAGGTCTTCCGCGATGAAGATGTCGCTTATGCAATGCGATTGTGGGAAGCTGGCGTCCAAGCCGAGCTTCACGTCTGGGCAGGCGGCTACCACGGCTTCGAGTTCCTCGCCCCGCACGCTGCGATCTCGCGGGAATCCGTCGCCACGCGCGACAAATGGATGAACCGCCTGCTAGGCGCCTGAAATCCGTCCTGCGCCGGTGCCCGCGACCGGCGCAGGACCGAGCATCTGCCCGAAGGAGCCGATATGCAAGATCTACTGGGCCGACTCACTGCTCTGGACCCGGACGCGAGCGAGACCCTCAAAGTCGTCTCGTACTTCGACACCCTGCTCGCTCGCTCGGTCGGCGTCGAAAGCATGCTCCGAGGCGCGGCCGTCCTCTCCGGGGTGGCCGTCGGATACCGGGACGGCCGGCAGGTCGTGCGAGTGCAGGCCGACGGCGAACGCATCGATCCCGTCGAACTTTCCGCCAGTTGGCCCGTCCGTGAGGCCGGCGGCGACGCGATCGTCTGGATCGAGAGGGAGGGCAACCCACATTCAAGCGATGCGATGATCCTCGAGCGGCTCGCTCTCGCAGTCGGGATCGTCCGGGCGCGGCGATCAATCGGCCAGGAGAGTTCAGTTGAACTCGCCCTCAGTACCTATGCCGCTGCAGATGAACGAGCAGCCGCGCTGTCAAGGCTTCGCCTCTCGGACATCCCAGTGATTGTTGTCGCATCTCCACCGGACCCAACACCATTGCCGCAACACCCCTCAGCCGTTATCGCGACCCTACACGGGCTTACCCGCGCCACGCTCCTTCCGAAGGGGCTGGATCCGAAGACGGCATGGCCGCAGGGCGCTGAACCACGCTTGGGCATAGGCCTGACCGGGACTACGCTGCCTGAATCCTGGGCATCCGCGATCACGGCTGCCCGGCTCACGAGCAAGAAAGAACCTGTCATCGCATCAGCGGATCTGGGAGCAGCCCTCATCGTCGCCCAGTCCGTGAAAGCAGCAGCGACGCATCCGGATGTGATTGCCCTGGCATCCTTGGACTCTCGCGATCTGGACCTCCTCGATGCCGTCGTGGAGGAGCAAAGCATACGAGGCGCAGCCACCCGTCTTGGCCGCCATCATTCCAGCGTGCAGGAAAGGCTCGCCACGGTGATCGATGCCCTCGGTTATGACCCCCGCACCTACCGCGGCCGCACCCGCTTCGCCCTCGCGAGGATGCTTTTCGCCCTTCGCGAGTGAAGATCAGCGCGACCGCAGGACGTCCCGCTCCCATGACTCACTAACCCGGTACTGGTAATAGTGCAGATACTTGCCGGTGCCTCGGGGGGCACCCGGTGCCTCGGGCGGGTGGTGGGGACGGCGTTCGAAGCTCAAGGCGCGTACCGCAGGGATGGCGTTGCCTGGGTTCGTGAAGAGCCGATTTTCGACGTCACACAACACCGTGTCTGTCGTTGCGTAGGCCCCAGCCAGCGCTTCCTCGTCACGGACCCCCAGACGCACAGCGCCGATGCGAGATCGGCCGTCAGGTCCTTCTGCGACGCCTGACTCGGGCTTCAGTGTCCACCGAACTGGAGCTGGTAGGTCGACCACACCTCGATGCGACGTTCATCGGAGTGCGGGCCGAACACGTACGGGAGTGAGCCGCGTTCCATACGGTCCTCCCTCCGCGGATCCGTGGTGTCGACACCCGAGAGTTGTCCACGGCCAGCGTGGCGCCAAGAGATAGGGACCGCAACGACTAGAGCCGCCCGAGCTCGACCAACTGATCGCTCTGCTGCTCGGGCCCATCTCCAGGACCAGGACGCTCGAGGGCCACGGGGCCGACGTAGGGCGCTGGGGGTCGACCGTCCTGCTGCGACTCGCACGTCGGCCATGAAAGGACGACTCCCGTACTTAAAACGCCGATAATGATATTATGTCGCGTAGAATGGTTGAAAGTTCAAGCATCTCGTAAGTTTTAGATTACCTCCCCATCTTGTCCTGCTCCCCACGTTCGCTCCCCCTGAAAACACAGCACTGGGACACTCGGGAAATTGCGCAGCAGGCTGTTGCGCAAATTGAAGCTGCGTGAACGCTGGCAGTGCCGAAGCTGGCAATACCTTGGGACCGGAATTGTTCGAGCTTGGACCGCGTCTTCAGGCCGCAGCTTGCGAACTTCTGAGCCTCGCCGGCGAAGGCGGCACCGTGGTCGTGCGCAGCATGGACCCGCTCGCCCGCAACCTGGATGATCTGCGCTATTTGGCGGTGGAGGCACAAGCCGTGGCATGCCAGATGATCGCATCGGTCCGGAATAGTAGGGTGCGGGAGCCCAGTGGACCACAAAAGTGGAGAGTGAAGGGGGAACTGTGATCGCAACGCTCAACCGGCTCATTGAATTCGTCGAAGAACACCTCACAGAGGACCTCGACATAACCCGTTTGGCAAGCAGCCTGGGTACAACCGAGTACCATCTTCGCCGAATGTTCTCGTCGTTGGCCGGCATGCCGTTGTCCGAGTACATCCGAAGACGACGGATGGCAGTCGCGGCAGCGGACGTTCTCGCGGGCGACGATCTATTGGGCACCGCGGTGAAGTACGGCTATGGATCTACTGAGGCATTCGGCCGGGCATTCAGGTCTGTGCACGGCGCCGGACCAAGTGACGTGCGCCGGAACGGTGGCCCCCTTCGAACACAACCGCAGCTCAGGTTCCGCCTGACAGTAGAAGGGAACACCACCATGGACGCCCGTATCGCAGATCGGCCGGCATTCCGGCTCGTGGGCTATTCGGCCCGTGTGCCGCTCATCCACCACGGCGCTAATCCGCACATCCAAGCACACATCGCTTCGTTACCAATGACCGAGCACGCCCGACTCAAGGAGCTAAGCAACACTGAGCCGGGCGGCCTCCTGCAGGTCAGTGCGGACGTCGATCCTGACTACGAGGAAGGCACCGAATTGACCTACCTTCACGGTGTCGCCATCACCGACCCTACGCCGGTACCTGAAGGACTCGACGTGATCGAGGTTCCCGGGGGTGCGTGGGCGGTGTTCCTTGCCAAGGGCGAATATCCGGCCGTGCTGCAGTCCACGTGGGCGGCCACGGCCGCCGACTGGTTTCCGTCCAACCCGTGGCGGCTGCGTCCCGGGCCCTCCATTGTGGCCGTTCTGGATCGCGCAGCCGATTTCAGCACAGCCACCTGCGAATTATGGCTGCCGGTGGAACGCGCCTAACCCCGCGGAAGGCCCGACGTCGGCACTCACGCGCTTGCCGACGTCGCCCTTTCTAGCCCCCCACCGGCTCGCCGGCATGGGCAGCGCCCCGCCGCCCCTGGGCCAGCAGCACCACCGGGATCAGCAGCAACGACAACGCCCCTCCGGCAAGGGCCAGCGTCCCATAGCCGGATGCCCCCACAACCACTCCGGACATCGCACCACCGCCGGCGCCGGCCAAGGCAATGAGGACGTCGATGCTCCCCTGGATCCGGGGTCGGTTCTTTGGCGTGGTGCCATCCACTACAAGCGCCGTGCCGGAGATAAGTCCAAAGTTCCAGCCAAGGCCCAGCAGGATCAGGGCGAGGATCAACAGCACCAGCGAATCGCCGGGCGCGAACGCCCCGAGCACACCCGCGGCCAGGAGCGTGACGCCGGAAGCCACGGCCATGGGCACCCTGCCCACTTTGTCCACCAGCACGCCGGTGAGCAGCGACGGCAGGAACATGGCGGCCACATGCAGGCCAATGACCAGCCCCACCGCGCCGAGGCCGTGATGGTGGGTGCGCATGTGCACCGGGGTCATGGTCATGATCGCGATCATGGCCACCTGCGTGACGATCATGACTGTCGCACCGACGTAGACGCCCGCACTGACGCGTTCGACGGCGGGTGGCGGCTCGGCGGGGTCGCCCGCCGCTGCTTGGGGTGCTTCGGCGGCTTCGAGCTCCCGGGCCAGCAGGTAAGGATCAGGACGCAGGAAAGCCACCAGGACGAAACCGGCCGCGAGGTAGGCGACGCCGGCCAGCAGGAACGGCCCGGACAACACCGGAAGCCCCAACGCTGAGGCGACCCCGCCCAACGGTTCCACCAGGTTCGGCCCTGCTACAGCGCCAAGAGTGGTGGAGACCATGGCGACGCTGATTGCTTTACCCCGGGTATCCGGCAGGGCCAGGTCGGCGCCCGCGTACCTGGCCTGCAGGTTTGTTGCTGTTCCGGCCCCGTAAACGAAGAGCATCACAAACAGCAGCAGCACGTTGTCCACGGCGGCCGACGCAACGACGCCCAAACCGCCGATCCCGCCGGCAACAAAACCGAAGCCCAGCCCCGTGCGCCGTCCCCAACGCTGCGTGGTCCTGCCCACCAAATACGCCGTCAGCGCCGCTCCAAGCGTGAACACTGCCGTGGGCAGGCCCGCCACTCCTTCGGAGCCGAGCATGTCCTGCGCCAACAAGGCGCCGACGGTGATTCCTGCGGCCAGGCCTGCACCGCCAAGGACCTGGCTGACCAGGACAACCATGAGCGTGCGCCGCTGGGTGCGCTCGCGGATTTCCTGCAGGTCACCGTCCAAAGCCGACATCAGCTGCCAGCCTTCAACAAATGATCCGGCAGCCGGTTCCCCGGTGCGCGTCCGCGAATTTCCAGCAACTCCCGGGCGTGTGCGTGCAGTTTCTTGTCTTCCTCGGACACTGGCACCCACGCCGGAATGGGCACAGCTGTTCCGGTTTCGTCCCGTGCCACCATGACCGTCAAGCAGTACGTGGTCAGGTTCATCTCGCGGGTCTTCGGGTCGCCGGACCGGACATGTACAGCGATATGCATGCCCTTGCCGCCGGTGTACACGAGCCGGGCCTCGACCTCCACCACATGCCCGATCAGCAGTGGCCGGTAGAAGCGAACGCCACCCGAGAAAACAGCTACAGTGTCCCGTCCGCAGTACCTGGAGGCGCAAACGTAGGCAGCCTCATCAATCCACTTCATCACGATGCCGCCGTGGACCTTGCCGCCCCAGTTCACATCAGTGGGGGACGCCATGAACCGCAGCGTCACGCGTTCGGCGGTACCGGCGTCGGTATATTCCTGCGCGTTCATCGCGTTGACGATCTGCTCGCGCACCTCAATGCGCGCCAGCGCGTGGTCCCGCGCCTCCACCTCTTTGGGCGTGGTCGGTTGGAACTGGGGGACAGGGATCGGCTTCCCGTCTGGACCGACCGCCACGAAAATCACCATGCATTGGCTGTGCATGGTCTCGGGCCCGCCCTTGGGATCGCGCGAGCTGACCGTGGTGTGGATGTGCATGGAAGAGCGCCCGGTGTAGACGATGGTGGACGTCACCTCAACCATGTCGCCGCTGTTGACGGGGTCGGCGAAGTGGATGTTGCCAACGTAGGCCGTGACGCAATAGGACTTCGCCCACCCAACGGCCGCCGCATACGCCGCTTTGTCCACCCACTCGAGGACGGTACCGGCGTCGACGGACCCACTATGACCCACATCCATGGGGGCGGCGAGGAAGCGAAGGGTTGCGGAGTTGGCGGGGGACTCGCTCATGCTGGCAGTTTACTGTCGCCGGGTTTCTGTTACGTGACCAAGTCGCGGCTCCGCTGTCCGGCTGGCCAGACGCAGTGCGGCGGCGAATCGGGCAAAGCCCGACGCCGGCACTCACCACGACGCCGGCACTCACCTTCCCCGGGACAGCGCCAGCTAGCCGCGCCGGAGGCCGAGTGTCGCGATCAGGTCTTCGTGGAGTTCGAACCAGACCCGGTGGAAGGAGTCCCTGTCCGTGGCAGTGATCCATGAGGGATCGGACGCTGCCTGCGAAAGGGCGTTATCCAGCCGCCGGGAGTAGCCCGAGAATCGAGGCAGGATGGACGTCAGCCGTGTCTCCAAGGGTGCCCAGGATGTGAGTGCTTGCTTCAAATCTTCCCGGGCCCGGCCAGCATCACCCCCGTTCATTCGGACGGCAGTGCAGGCGCTGACCACAGTTGCGTTCGGCCGGGTGAACTCCTGGTGCACCTCTTCGACTACCGTTGCGCCCCCATCCGTTCGCTCGAGTTCGGCCCGGAGCAGGCGTTCATTCTCTTCCCGGCCCAACTCCGACAACGACCAGCCGCTGGAATCTCCAAAAGTGTTGCGTGAGACAAAGCCATGCATCCCGGCGACGATGAGCTGCGCTTCCACCGTTTCCTGGTCTTGCGAAAAGCGTTCTGCCACCGGTTGTGTGTCGGCGAACCCCAAGAGCCGCACGGCGTGAAGTGTCAGGAGAATGTCGTTGCTCATTCGGCTGCGGGCCCCTTTATCATCACAGTCCCTTGTGATCCATCCACGGTCAGTAGTCCTCCGTCAGTCAGGGCATCCACCACATTCGTGACACCCAGAACAGCAGGGATGCCGTACTCGCGGGCAACTATCGCTGCGTGGGAGAGCATACCGCCGGTCTCCGTCACCACGGCGGACGCCAGCCCGAAGAGCGGCGTCCAGGCAGGATCGGTGGTTCGGCACACCAGAACATCCCCGGTGCGGAAGAGTTGGAAGTCGCTGGGCCCGTGGATGACGCGGGCCGGACCGTGGGCCACCCCGGCGCTGGCGCCGACACCTGTCAGAACAGTCATCTCAGCGCTCTCCGGATGCTTGTTGCCGACCTGAAGGTCGTCCATCCTCGCTGCGAAGTTCACCGATCATCGTGTTCTCCTTCTGCCCTGCGCCGGTAGCTTCCGCTCTGCCGGCCCACCCCTCAATATCTTGCTGTCAACGGCTTTTTTACGCCACTGGTGACATGATTTGCGGAACAAATGAGAATCAATATCATTTAACTCATGTCTCATCACCCCGCCCCGATTTCCGCACGCCCAACCACCCCGAGATGGCGCCGTCGCGGCACGAAGCCGCTTGCCGCCGTCGGGCTTTCCGCCCTGCTGCTCACCGCTTGCGCCGCCCCCGGCACCAATCCGGCCGCTGGCCCAAGCGAGTCCACAGCCGCAGCATCGAAGGAAAAGGAAGCCGGCGCCCCGACGCCTCGACTCGTCTACACCTATGACGGCGGCATTGCCGTAGTGGATGCGAAGACGCTTGAGCCGGTGGGTAACAACGCGGAACTCGAGGGCTTCAACCGCCTCAACCCCGCAGGCGACGGTCGGCATGTCCTGGTGTCCACAGGCGACGCTTTCCGCGTTTTCGACGCCGGCGCATGGACCGAACCGCACGGCGACCACAGCCACCACTACGTCGCCGACCCGCAGCTGACCGAGTTGAAATTCGAGGCCAGCAAGGCCGGTCACGTGGTGCGCCACGCGGACAAGACCGTGCTGTTCAGCGACGGCTCCGGCAAGGTGGAGACGTTCGAATCCAGTGCGCTCAGTGCCGCCGCTGAGGAGGGCAAGCTGCCCGCAACTGACGTTTACACCACGGCTGAAGCTCACCATGGGGTCGCGGTGGAGCTGGAGGACGGCAAGCTGCTGATCACCCTCGGCAATGAGGAAGGGCGCACCGGCATCGCCGTCCTGGAAGCGGGCAAAGGCCAGGCCCGCAAGGAAATAGTCCGCAACGAGGACTGCCCGGGCGTGCACGGCGAAGCGGTTGCCGCCGGGGAAGCCGTGGTGGTGGGCTGCGAGAACGGCATGCTGATCTACAAAGACGGCGCCATTACCAAGGTCGCGAGCCCGGACGCTTATGGACGCATGGGCAACCAGGCCGGTTCGGAGAAGTCACCGGTGATCCTGGGTGACTACAAGGTGGACAAGGCTGCAACGCTTGAGCGCCCCACCCGCATCTCCCTGGTCAACACCGAGACCGCCAAGCTTCAGCTCGTGGACCTCGGCGCCAGCTACTCGTTCCGCTCGCTGGGCCGCGGCCCGGCCGGGGAAGCGCTCGTGCTCGGCACCGACGGCGCGCTGCGCGTCATCGACCCGCTCTCCGGCACGGTCACCTCGACGATCCCCGTGGTTGGAGCCTGGGAAGAGTCCGAGACCTGGCAGGACCCGCGCCCCACGCTTTTCGTTCAGGGCTCGACGGCGTTCGTCACCGAACCTGCCACCCAGTCACTTCACGCTGTGGACCTGAAAACCGGGAAGGTGACAAAGTCCGCGAAACTGGAGCACGTGCCGAACGAGCTGACGGGCGTCCAGGGCTAAACGCTCTCTCACCTATGGCCCCCCGGGCGGCAACCGTCTCTCACCTATAGCCCCCGGGCGGCAACCGTCTCTCACCTATGGCCCCCTAAATCCCGACGTTCTCTCACTTTCTTGGTGAAAGTGAGAGAACGTCGGTCGATTTGGGGCCATAGGTGAGAGAGCGTTGGGGGGTGGGGTGGGGCTACGCGAGGACGCGCAGCTTGGAGCCCGGGCGGCCGAAGAGGGCGTTGTCGGCCGAGATCCTGCCTGCGCCGGCCAGGGCAAGAGCCAAGGCGGCGCCGGCGAACAGTAGGACGAGCTCGTATCCGCCGTTGGTGACGAAGACGCCGGCCGGAGCGTGCACCAGGAACAGCGCGCCCAGCATGTTGATGGTGAGAAGCGCCGCGAACACGCGGGTCAGGAGCCCGACAATCAGCGCGATGCCGCCAACGAGTTCCAGGGTCGCAACAATGGGCGCGATCACGGAAGCGCCAGGGACGCCCATCTGCGTGAAGGCTGCCTGGGTGCCGGCGAGGGTAAATTCATTGAACTTCTGCCAACCGTGCGCGGCGAAGAGAAATCCTGCGATAACGCGCAGGATGGTCAGGGCTGTGGTGGTCAGGGTCGACTTGTTCATGCACTCAACCCTTCCGGAAATAACTTGAAGAGTCAACTAATCGAGAAGTTTCGTGACCTATCCAACGCCTGGCGTTGCTCGACGGCCCCGCGGTTTCGCCTGCAGCCACGGCTGGAGCAAACGTGTAGTGATGGGCAGGAAGATGTACGTCATCAACGGGGTCAGGATCACGATGGTCAACAAAACGTGCAGAACCAGTGGCCACCGCTGAGTCAACGGATGCAGCAGGAAGTTCGCCAGCAGGCTCAACGGGAAGAACGGCAGGAAGATGCTGATCGCCTGCTTCCACCGCGGCGGGACCACCGTTTCCGGCACCACCACCGAAACGTCTCCGGGCTGCGAAAACCACCCTTCGATGCCCGTCCGGCGCTCCACCCGCGTGGTTTCCATCATGTCCCGGGCGCTGTCGATCCACCACCGCCGTTCTTCGGACTGCTCCCACGCCTGCAATGAACCGGCGTCCGCGAATCGATACAGCATGTGCCACTCGCTGGAATCGGCGCCGCTCCGAACCCAACCCGACCCCAAATATCCGGGCCATTCCCGAGCGAGCTCCTGCCCGGCATGTGCCCAGGCGTTTGCTTGCCGTGTATACCCCGGAAGAATGGTGCGCGCTACTGAAACTGTGACGGGATGCTCATGTGACACGCCCCCAACTTACCCGTCTCCCAGCGGACTACCCTTGTTTAGTGCCTGAAACCACAACCGCCCCCACGCGCTCAAACGCCCGCGAGATCCTGCGTCTTGCCGTCCCCGCCTTCGGAGCGCTGATCGCCGAACCACTCTTCCTCCTGGCCGACTCCGCGATTGTCGGTCACCTTGGGGTAGCGGAACTCGCCGGCGTGGGGCTTGCATCCACGGTCCTGCACACGGCGGTCGGGTTGATGGTCTTCCTGGCATATTCGACGACGCCGGCAGTCGCCCGAGCGATCGGCGACGGCAAGTTGGGCAAGGCCTTGGCTGCAGGGCGCGACGGCGTGTGGCTGGCTTTGTTGCTGGGCGTGGTGCTCGCGGTGCTCGGCTTCATCTTTGCCGAACCACTGGTGGGTTTCATGGGCGCCACCGGTGACGTCCGTGGGTTCGCCGTCGATTACCTGCGCTGGTCCATGCCCGGCCTTGCCGCGATGCTCCTGATTTTCGCCGGAACCGGTGTCCTTAGGGGACTTCAAGACACCCGCACGCCGCTGGTTGTGGCCACCGCCGGCTTCGCAGTGAACATCGCCTTGAACTGGTTCTTTGTGTATGGGCTGAACCTGTCAGTGGCGGGTTCGGCGATCGGCACAAGTATCGCGCAGTGGGCCATGGCCGCGGTCTACCTCGTCATGGTGGGCCGCAACGCCCGTCGCCACAACGTGTCCCTCAAGCCGGACTGGCATGGGATCCGGGCCATGACCAAGGTGGGTTCGTGGCTGATGCTCCGCACCCTGAGCCTGCGCTTGGCCATCCTCACCACGGTGGTGGTGGTCACGGCCCAAGGCGCGGTGAACCTCGCCGCACACCAGCTCGCGATGACCATCTTCTCTTTCCTGGCTTTTGCGTTGGATGCGCTCGCCATTGCCGCGCAGGCCCTGATCGGCAAGGAACTAGGTGCGCGAAACGCCGGGCGTGCCCGCGAACTCACCCGCACCATGGTCCGTTGGGGTCTCGGATTCGGCGTCATCACCGGCGTTCTGCTGGCCGCGGCCGCGCCGTGGGCAGGCTACCTCTTCACCTCCGACGCCGGGGTCATCAACGCGCTCACCCTCGCCCTCTGGGTCCTTGCGGTGGGTCAACCGTTGGCCGGCTACGTCTTCGTCCTCGACGGTGTCCTCATCGGCGCCGGTGACGCGCGGTATCTGGCGATTGCCGGCGTCGTAAATCTTGCTGTCTACCTGCCGCTCTTGGCGGCGGTCCACCTGGTAAGGCCCGACGGCGCGGCGGGGCTGGTTTGGCTGTGGCTTGCGTTTGCGCTGGGCTACATGCTGGCGCGCGGGGTCACTCTGGGGCTGCGGGCGCGGACCGATAAATGGATGGTGCTGGGTTCGCACTAAACTGGACGCGTGACTCTCCCAACAAATCCTGCCCGGACTCCATCTGCCCCGGTGGGCGAACCCTGGAAACCCGTGCTGATCCGCGCGGTGGTTGCGTTGGTGTTTGGCGTGGTGACCGCTTTCTGGAGCGGCCCGTCCGTCCAGGTCCTGGCGTGGGCAGCGGGACTGTACTTGTTGGCAACGGCAGGAGCTGTTTGGATGCTTCGGGCGCTCCCGGTGGCCGCTCCTGCAGCTCTGGCGATTGGTGGCGTGGGTGCGCTTGTGACGCAGTCTGATGCCGGCGTCGCGCTTTCCGCGGTGTTCGCGCTGGTGGTGCTGGGAGCCTGCGAACTCTTCCGCGGTATCCGCAAGCAGGACTTTCTGGCACGTGACTGGCTCATTTCGGGAGTCGTGACTGTGGGGACTGCCGTTGCGTTGCCGTTCTTCATCACGCTCGGCGCGCATGCGCTCTTGGGCGTGGCAGGCGGAGGTGCCATCATTGGCGGCGTGCTCTGGATCCTTTCCGGGCTCAGCCTGCGCCATGACACCCGTGCCGCCCGGTCCGGATCCCAGGCCGCTGCGCCGGGCGCTTCCCCTGAGGCCGTAAACTAGTAGCTGGACGTTCTACTCCTTGTAGAACTTTTGCAGACCGGCGGGGGCCGAACAGCCCGCCATCATTGGAGGAATGACCGTGGCAGACCAGACACCAGGAGAACCGCGCAAGATGCGGACCTCGGTCAAGGGACCGCTCATGTTCTCCGCGTTCTTCGGGATCCTGGCGTTCTTTGCCGTGCTGATTTTCGCCTCCGGCGGGAGCGCACGTGCCCCGCGTTTCGATCTCGCGTTCACCGGCGCCGGTATCGCGTTCATCGTGAGCCTCGTGGTGGCGGCGATGCTCTCCATGAGCCACAAGGAAAACGCCGAGCATCTCGGCAAGGGCTCCGGCGTCAACCTCAGCTCCAAACGCCCGAGCCGCGGTGGCCACGGTTCGGCGGGTTCGGCTGGGACTCCGGAAACGCCCGACGCCGACCGCTGACCTTCCAGCGCTTCCTCACCCAGGTGGGGGAGCGCTTTTTTCTTGCGCGTTTCGCTCCTGCCCACGCAGGCACCCGGCAGGGACGTTAGCCGATGATGGGCCGTTCCTCGGGCAACCGGTAAAGCTTAGGCCTGGAGGAAAGTGCCAAGGCGGAAGCAACCGTGATGGTGCCGATGCGCCCCATGAACATCAGCGCCATGAGCACCCATTGGGCGTTCTCCGGCATGTCGAACGTGATGCCCGTGCTCAATCCGACCGTGGCGAATGCGGAGATGCACTCGAAAAGGACACGCTCCAAGCCAAAGTTGGTGACCATCAGGAGCAAGAGGGTTCCACCGATGACGGCTGCCACACCCAGCAGGGCCACCGACAGGGCTTGCCTCTGTACCGCCGGAGAGATGGAGCGATGGGCGATAGTGACGTCATCACGCCCCCGGACCTCGTTCCATATGGCGAAGCCCAGGACCAGGAAAGTGGTGATCTTGATGCCCCCGGCCGTTCCGGCGCTGCCGCCCCCGATGAACATGAGGATATTGGTGACCATCAGCGTTTCCGGTGACGCGGCCCCGTAATCGATGCTGTTGAATCCGGCGGTACGGGGAAAGACGCCACCTGCCAGGGCGCCGAGGAGTTTCCCGCCGGGACTTAGTGGGCCAAGTGTCTGTTCGCGATCCCACTCGAACGCAGCGAACAGGGCAGTCCCAACAAGGAGGAGCAGCAGGGTTCCGTACACAGTCAACCGGATGTGCACAGTCCATAGCCTGACTTTCACGCCGTCCTTGAACAACGCGATCAACACAGGAAAGCCGATTCCTCCTACGACGATGGCAGCGCAGATCGGAACGATGATCCACGGGTCCTCGGCGAAACTGATCAGGTTGTCGCTGTACAGGCCAAAACCCGCATTGTTGAACGCCGAGACAGCATGGAAGCTGCCGTGCCACAGCGCAGTGGCGGGGTTCCGGTCGTAGGCGAACCAGAAGCGTGCGGTAAGGATGAGGGCGGTCATCGCCTCGAACGTCAGCATGATCCTGGCGACCCTGAACAACACGGAGCGAACATCCCCGAAGTTCAAGGTGTGCGTTTCGGATTGAGCCACGAGTTGTCCGCGGAGTCCCAAACTCTTGCGGACCATCAGTGCAAGCAGCGTTGCCAGCGACATGATTCCGAACCCGCCCACCTGGATCAGGCACATGATCACCCCCTGTCCGAAGGGTGTCCAGAACGTTGCTGTATCCACGGTGACCAACCCCGTGACGCAGACCGAGGAGACGGCAGTGAACAGTGCAGGCATGAACGGGTCCACAACCTGGTCGGTCCGGGAGATCGGGAGCATCAGCATCAGGGCACCCAGCACGATGACTCCCAGGAACGCTGCGGGAACTGTCCTTGCGGGGTGCAGCAGGGCGGCAGCGCTTCGTCCAGCACCGTCACGTCCCTTGCGCGGGTCAAGGCCCTTCGTCACTGGACGCGGGAGGGTCAGGCCGTCCTGCTTGTTGCCGCGTTTGACTCCCGTCTTCACGCGCTCTTCACATCCTCCTGGTTGATACCTCGCGGGCACATGGCCTCGAATCAAAGCATCATGGAAGAACGCGCCATTCTGAGTTGGATCGCTGGAATCTTAACGAAATCCATACGCCGGGAACGAAGCCGGCTGCCTACTCGCCTCCGCAGCTCCGCGGTTCCCTGCGCGCAAGGCGGGGGTGCTGCTCCTAGACGTAGTCCTGGGCACGTTCTTTGGCAATCTCCAGCAGGGTGGAGTGGAAGGCTACTTCCGCCGGAGCGTAGACCTTGTCCTGGCGTTGGGCCAGGAATACCCGCCGCAAAGGTGCCTCGGAACCAAGGCTGATGACACGGACATCGGGGTGCTGGAGGGCAACAGCGGTTTTGGGCACCATTGCCACCCCCATCCCAACACTCACCATGGCCTGGGCTTCCTGATAGTCGTTGGCCAGGAAGCCGATGGAAGGTTCGAAGCCAGCGGCGTGCGCAGAACGTTGCAGCACTTCAACCACGGGGTGCGCCTCGGCGCGGACGATCCAGGATTCCTTTCGTAGTTCTTCCATCCGTATCTCCTGACGGTCAGCCAAGGCGTGCCCCCGGGATACCAGGAGGACAGTGCTTTCTTGGAAGACCTCCGTTGTTCGGATCGAATCGTCATGGAACCGATTCCACGGGTAATCCCAAAGCAAACACAAGCCCGTGACGCCCGACTGCAAGTCGGCGACGAGGTCCTCGAAACGCGCGCTCCGAAGGGAAAGGCTGATGGCGGGGTACCGCTTCTTGAAGGAGCGAATGACCAGCGGCAGGAATGATCCGGCAAGGGTGGGGAATGTTCCAATGGTCAAGGAGCCGCGTTTGAGCCCCGCGATCTGGTCCAAATCCGACTGCGCTGCCCGCATTTGGCGGACGATCTTGCGCGCATGCCCAGCCAGGACCTGTCCTGCTTCGGTGGGGACCACGCCTCGGGAGCGGCGGTTCAAGAGGGGCTGCCCGACTTCCTGTTCCAGCTTCCGCAGTTGCTGCGAAACTGCCGACGGCGTGTACATCATGAGTTCGGCGGCCGCGGTGATGGAGCCCTGCTCCACCACTTCCACGAGCAGCGCCAAGCGGCGGATATCGAATAAATCGTTGTCTTCGGCCTTAAGCATCTCTATAACGCCCTCCATAGTCGCTTTATCCAGCTTAAACCACGGCTCATAGGCCGGAATTGTGTGGGACGGATTCAGCATCGCAGAGGTCCCAGCGTCTGTTGCAGGACCAAGCAGATAGGTGAATTAAGTTTCTCTACATACTCCCCCAGATATCCAACATTGTCTTCACTTGTGATCTGGCTCAATCTCGAAACATGCCCCTGAACACGTCGGGGAGTCGAAGAGCAAGGACAAGAGCATGAAGATCCAAGCGGAATGGATGCGCGGAGGAACCAGCAAGTGCTGGGTTTTCGAAGCTGCAGAACTGGAAGAGGCCCGGACGGCCCCGGACGTGCTGCTTCCCAGGCTCTTCGGCAGTCCCGACCACCGGCAAATCGACGGCGTAGGCGGCGCGACCTCGACCACCAGCAAAGCAATGATCCTCACTCGGCCCGTTGACGGCGATGTCGATGTCGAATTCACCTTTGCCCAGGTGGGGATCGAAGAAGCAGCGGTCGATTGGGGCAGCAACTGCGGTAATTGCTCGGCGGTGGTGGGCCTCTACGCAATCGAAAAGGGCTGGGTGACGCCAACCGGAGATTTCACCCAGATCGCTACCCGTAACACCAACACGGGCCAAATCATCATCCAGCGTGTGGGCACACCCTCAGGGGCGCTGCCCATCACTCCACAGGCACAAATGCCCGGGGTGCCCTTCCCCGGGTATCAGGTGGGGCTCGGATTCCAGGATCCGGCCGGAAAAACAACCGGCCAGCTACTGCCAACGGGCTTGGCTCTGGACGCGATGACAGCAGGCGGAAGCCTCTGGACTGTTTCGATGGTGGATGCCGGAGCTCCAGTGGTCATTCTCAGGGCAGAGGAGCTCGGCCTGGACCCGGAACGTTACGACACCTGGCGTGACGGGGTGGAACTTCAGCTACAAACCTTGGAGCAGATCCGGCGCCAAGCAGCCGTGCGAATGGGCCTCGCAGCGACCACGCAGGAAGCTGCGCGGGCCGTCCCCAAAGTCGCAGTCGTTGCATCCCCGGCCCGCTCAGACCAGGAAAGCGACATCAACGTCATGATGCTTTCGATGGGGAAGCCGCACCCCGCACTCGCCATCACCGGAAGCGTCGCGCTGACACTCGCCGCCCGCACCCCGGGCACTGTCGCCCATGAACTCACGGGCGGAGCCACCGGGGAAACCTTGCGGCTGCGCACACCATCCGGGGTCATCGCGACCTGGAGTGAGGAGCAGAACGGTTCACTCGTCGTCGGCGTGGACCGCACTGCCCGCACCATCGCCTCCACCACAATTCACCTTCCTGAGGTTCTCGACAGCACGGTCGAGCCTTCCCTTGCCGGCGCTACTCGATGAAGAGAGAGCATGATGACTAAAACAGCAGAGAAACCAGCAACTGGCACCATTGCGGACGGACGACTCCAGCCTCCCCGGCGTCGTCGTCGTATCCTGCTGGTGACGGCAGCCGCGATTACATTCCTGGGTCTGGTCGCCCTCCTCTTCGGAGGTGCCATTTTTGGCCCTGTGGCCGCCTCGGAATCGGAGCCGACCATGACCGCCACGCAGATCATCCCGCTCGTCATCCTCGTAGTGATGTTCGTTGTTGCTACGAAGTGGCCGTTGAACATAGGCGTCATGGGCCTCGTTGCGTCGTTCGGTGTGGGGTACTTCGTCCTTGGGATGACGGACAGGCAGATCCTGGAGGATTTTCCGGCCACCATCGTCCTGACGATCATCGGCGTCACCTACTTTTTCAGCATGGCCCAACGAAACGGGTCCATCGACATCATCGTCCAGTCCTGTGTCCGACTGGTCCGCGGCAAAACCATGCTCTTGCCCTGGGTCTTCTTCCTCATGGCTGCAGCATTGACCGCTCTGGGCACATTCAGCCCGGCTGCAGTGGCCTTGCTGGCGCCGGCCGCCCTCGGCCTTGCCTACGAGTCCCGAATCCACCCCGTTCTCATGGGTGCCTTCGTCATCAACGGAGCCCACGCCGGCGGCTTTTCACCGCTCTCGGTCGCAGGGGTGTTGGTCCACGACATCGCCCAAAAGAACGGCTTTCCCATCGACCAAGGCGCACTTTTCCTCGCCAGTTTCGCCCTCAACTTCATTCTCTCGGCCCTGACCATCGTGCTGTTCGCGCTCCTTGGCAAGCTACGGGACAAGCACGCCAACGAGTACGCCGGCCTGGACACGCCCCGCGTCGGACGTCCCAACGGCCAGCAGCTCCTCACCCTGGCACTGATCCTCGCGATCCTCGTGTGCACGTTGGGCTTCCACATGCCGATCGGCTTTGTTGCCCTGACAGCGGGCTTGCTCCTCGCCTTCGTCAACATCAAGGAACACAAGACCTTCATTGGTGGTATCTCCTGGTCAACCGTCCTCCTGGTGGCTGGCATGATTACCTACGTCTCCTTGCTCCAGCACGTTGGCGTGATCGACACCCTCGCGGAAATGGCGCTCGCGCTTGGTGCTCCCCTCTTGATCGCGTTGGTCCTCTGCTACGTCATTGGTGTGGGCTCTGCCTTTGCTTCATCCACAGCCCTCCTCACGGCGTTCATACCCATGGCGGGCCCGCTGTTGGCCACCAGTTCGCTGAGCGCCTCGGGAACCGTGGCCGCGCTTGCGATCGCCGCCACAGTTGTGGATGTATCGCCGTTCTCGACTGACGGAGCCTTGGTTGTCGCCAACGCCCGGGAGAACGACCGCCAGCGCGTCTACCGCCAGCTCATGATGTACGCAGGAGGAGTGGTGCTCGTGGCCCCCGCCTTGGCTTGGGTCCTGCTGGTACCCACGGGCATCATCTGAGCAGCAACACCAACAAAGGCAGGGCGCACAGTGCGTCCTGCCTTTGGCATGTCCGCGGCAAAGGTGCCAGGACTACTCGGCCTCCGCAGCTTTCCGCGCCCTGTACGCCGCAACGTGTGCACGGTTGGCGCAATTACCGGTATCGCAGTAGCGCTTTGAGCGGTTGCGGCTGAGGTCCAGGACTACGGCGTCGCAGTCTTCGGCGGCACACACAAGCATCCTGTCCATCTCTTTGCTACGGATGACGTCGATGATTGCCATGGCTGCTTCGGTACCCATCCGATCAGCCAAGGGGGCTTCCGGAGTGGTTGCGTGCAGGTGCCAGTCCCATTGGTCATGCTTCACCAGCTGGGGTAGTGCTTTCGCGTCGGAAAGAAGCTTGTTCACGGACTTCGCAGCGGTGTCTTCGTCGGCGGACCAAAGACCCGTCAGTTCGCTCCGCAAGCGCTTTACGCTGCGCAGTTCCGCGGTTGTCCGGGTCCGCGAACCGGAGAAACCTTCGGCCTGAAGGAAGGCATCCAAGTCCTCGACGGTAGCCAGCGAATCCTCTCCGTTTGCTGCTGTGTTGATCAAATGTACGACGCTGCGTAGCGCAACCTCGGTGTCAGGCGCAAAAAGCACTTTGACTCCTTACATGATTCGGGAGTACTGTCATGACCATAAGCCCACTTTACTCCTGACAGGAGGCTGCTGTGTCAGCTACAAAAACCAAGGCTGATGCAAAGGGTTTCCTGGCATCGGGACTCGGAATCGCCCTCTTCTCCTCAGCGGTTTTCGGCACGTCCGGCTCGTTCGCGAAGTCGATGCTGGAAACCGGCTGGTCACCCGGTTCCGCCGTCGCCGTGCGACTGACAGGTGCGGCGCTGATTCTGGCGATTCCCGCCGTCGTACTTCTCAAAGGCCGCTGGCACCAACTGAAGGACAACTGGCTGACTATCCTGCTCTTCGGCCTCATCGGGGTGGCCGGCTGCCAGCTGTTCTACTTCAACGCAGTGGAGCGCCTGTCCGTTGGCGTCGCGCTGCTGCTCGAATACCTGGCTCCGGTCCTGATCGTGCTGTGGCTGTGGATCGCCAGCCGGCGCCGGCCGCGCGCGCTAACTGCCGCGGGCGCGTTGCTCTCGCTGGGCGGGCTGGTCCTGGTCCTCGACCTGACCGGGGCTGTCAAAGTCGACTTCATCGGTGTCCTGTGGGGTTTGGCTGCGGCGGTCTGCCTGGTGATCTACTTCTTCATCACCGCCAAGGAAAACGACACCCTTCCCCCTTTGGTCCTCGCCTCCGGCGGACTCATTGTGGGCGCGCTGGTGATGTGGTTGGTTGGTGCGGTGGGCCTGCTGCCGATGACGTTCAGCACCGCGGACACCAAGCTTGGGCCGTGGACTACTCCTTGGTGGGTTTCTGCTGCCGGGCTCATCATCCTGGCTACCGTGTTGGCCTACGTGTCCGGCATCATGGCCGCACGGAGCCTCGGCTCCAAGGTGGCCTCGTTCGTCTCACTGACCGAGGTGCTGTTTGCCGTGGTTTGGGCTTGGCTGCTGCTGGGCGAACTCCCCGGCCCCATCCAGCTCATGGGCGGTGCCCTTATTGTGGGCGGCGTTGTCCTGGTCCGCGTCGACGAGCTTCGTGGCGACCGACGCGCCGCCCGCTCCGAAGCGGAGGCTGCCGCGGCCCGGGTCCTGGATCACGCGAACGACGTCGAACCCGTCCCCTCGGGGCCCGTCGCCAAGGCGCCGCGCGGCTAATGCGATGCGGGGCCGCTCTGTGCTCTTAACGCCGAATGGCCCGGACGCTGTGCGTCCGGGCCATTCCCAACTGTCTTAGTTGGAAGCCTGCTGCTGCTGCTCTGCGTTCTTCTGAGCGCGGTCACCGGCTTCGCGGAGGGCGTCAGCAACCTTCTTCAGGTTGGAAGCGTGGTTGCTGTCCCACTCGCTGCGGAACTTGTCAGCGTCCGGGCCCTTCCAGTCCGTGCCGTCAAGAGCACCCTTGAGCTGTGAGCGCTGCTGCTCGATGTTCTCTGCACCGGCCTTCAGCTTGTTACCGAGCTGGCGAAGCTGATCAACGTCTGCACCCCAAATAGCCATGAGATATCTCCTTCTTTTTTCGGACCCGAGCTCTTCGGCATCCCCAGCGGCCTCCGGCTCATCCGGAAGATCCATGACTAAAACCTATCCCGGGATTCGAAACTGCGTCGATGGGCACCCCTCCCCATGCAGCACTGCCCATAGTTAGCATGGGTTTATGTGCCGCAATATCCGGACCCTGCATAACTTCGAACCACGGGCCACATCGGCTGAAGTGGAGGCCGCAGCGCTGCAGTACGTGCGCAAAATCAGCGGTTCCACCAAGCCCTCCAAGGCCAACGAGGAAGCCTTTGCCGAGGCCGTCCACGAGATCGCCCACATCACGCAGCATCTCCTGGATTCGTTGGTGAGCCACGCCCCTGCGAAGAACCGCGACGAGGAAGCAGCCAAGGCAAAGGCCCGGGCTGCCGTCCGGTTCGGGACGGCGTAGCCCGGGCCTCAACCCGAATGTAAGTCGCAGCAGATGCCGTTTTGAGCCCTCAAAACGCGCTGTACTGCGACCTAGTTGGGCTTGCCGAAGGAGCGGAGCCGCAACGAGTTCGCGACCACCAGCACCGAGCTCGCTGCCATCGCTGCGCCCGCAATCATCGGGTTCAGCAGGCCAAGCGCCGCCACCGGGATTCCAATCGCGTTGTAGAAGAACGCCCAGAACAGGTTGGTCTTGATGGTGGACAAGGTCTTCCGCGACAACTCGATCGCCTGGACCAATTGGTTCAAGTCGCTGCCCATGACGGTCAGGTCCGAGGCCTCGATCGCCACGTCGGTTCCCGAACCCATCGCAATGCCCAGATCCGACTGCGCCAGCGCCGCGGCGTCGTTCACACCGTCCCCGGCCATGGCCACGGTAGCCCCTGAAGCCTGCAGCTTCCGGACAGCGTCCACCTTGCCTTCCGGCAACACCCCGGCGAACACGTCACCAGGTGAAATCCCGACGGCGGCAGCTACTTGGGCGGCGACCGCGGCATTGTCTCCGGTCAGGAGCATGGGACGGAGCCCTAGATCCTTGAGCCGCTGGATCGCGGCTGCGGAACCCGGTTTGATGGTGTCGCTCAAGCTCACGATTCCGGCCGGTTGGCCGTCCACGGCAACCCAGATGGCGGTTGCTCCGCCATTCTCCTGGGAAGCCAGTGCGTCCCTGTGTCCGTCCTCAAGGGCGATCGCGTTTTCCTCGAGCCAGCCCGAACGTCCCACCACAACTGTCCTGGCGGTGCCGTCCAGCTCAACGGTTCCCCGAACTCCGCCGCCCGGAGCGGAACTGAAGCCATCGACGCTTGGGAGAGTGCCGCCGTCGGGCCTTCCGTCCCTCGCGGCAGCGGCAATCGCGTGCGCGATCGGGTGCTCGGACGCAGCCTCGACGGCTCCTGCGAGCGTCAGGACGGTCGCCTCCGAGTGGCCGTTCAGCGCGACCGTGTGGTCAACTGCGAGCTTGCCACTGGTCACCGTGCCGGTCTTGTCCAGCAGGATCGTGTCCACGTGGCGGGTATCCTCGAGCACCTGCGGGCCCTTGATGAGGATGCCCAGCTGGGCGCCGCGACCCGTGCCGGTGAGCAAGCCAACGGGAGTGGCCAGTCCTAAGGCACAAGGGCAGGCAATCACGAGGACGGCCACCGCCGCGGTGAACGAGGCGTTGAGGTCGCCCGTGAAGAACAACCACAGTGCGAACGTCAGCAGCGCGATGACCAGCACGATCGGCACGAAAACCGCACTGATGCGATCCGCAAGACGGGCAATCGGTGCCTTGCCGGTCTGCGCCTGGCTGACCAGGCGACCCATCTGCGCGAGCGTCGTATCCGAGCCCACCCGCGTGGCACGCACCAGCAGCCGCCCGGAGGTGTTGATGGTTGCGCCCGTGACCGGGCTACCCGGCCCCACCTCCACCGGAACGGACTCGCCGGTCACCAGTGAAGCGTCGACGGCGGAAGCACCGTCCGTGACGACACCATCGGTGGCGATCTTCTCACCTGGGCGGACAACGAAGATGTCGTCCACGAGGAGTTGCTCGGCCGGAATCTTTTCCTCACGGCCGTCCACCAAGATCGTGGCATCCTTGGCGCCCAGGTTCAGCAGGGCCTTGAGGGCGTTGCCCGCCTTGGCCTTCGCGTTCGCCTCCAGATACCGGCCCAACAGCAGGAACGTGGTCACGACGGCGGCGACCTCAAAGTACAGCCCGCCACCGGACATGTTCTCCATGCCCGGGTGCTCCGTCATGCGCGGATCGGCGATCAGCTGCCACGCCGAATAGAGGTAGGCAGCGATGACGCCGATGGAAACGAGAGTGTCCATGGTTGATGCGAGGTGGCGCGCATTAACGGCCGCAGCCCTGTGGAACGGCCAAGCCGCCCAGCTCACCACCGGCAACGCCAGCGCGGCAACAACCCAGCCCCAATGAGCGAACTGGAAGGCGGGGATCATCGAAATGGCGAAGACGGGGACGGTCAGGATGGCTGCTGTGATGAGTCTTGGGCGGAGCGTTGAAGCGGCGGGGCCGTGGGCCATGTGGTCGCTTCCGTGGTGCGTTCCGTCCGCGGCGCCACTGGCGCCATGCTCTGCATGCTCGGTCGTTCCTCCCCGCGAGCTCCCTAACCTCGCAAGCTCGGTCAGGGAACCCTGCTCGCGTGGGCCCACCTTAGACGCATGCTGCCGCATGGCCCCACCGGCACCGCTCGTGGCAGCTTCGCGGCTGGCTTCTTCATCCGAAGGCGCTTGTACGCCTCCGTGACCGTCCTGGGGTGTGGAGGAGTGGTCGTGGCCCTCGTGTGTTTGAGAACGGGTGTGGGGGGCCGGGGTTGGGCGGAGGGTGGCTTTGTAGCCTGTCGCGTTGACCGTATCTACGATCTGTTGGTCTGTGACCGTGGACGGGACTGTGACGTGGGCGGATTCGAGGGGGAGGTTGACGCTCGCCTCGACGCCTTCGAGCTTGCCCAGTTTCCGCTCCACTCGATTGACGCATGAGGCGCAGGTCATGCCCTCAATGTCCAGCTCGATCACCCGGGTCTCGGGCGGGTTGAAGATCTCCTGGTTACTCAAGAGGGCTCCTAAGCTTCGTTGGCTACCACCAGGTAGCCGGCTTCTGCCACGGCCTCGCCAATTTCCGACGGCGAGAGCTCGCTGGTGGATGTGATGGTCACGGTGGACAGGCCGCCGGGGTTGAGGTCGACCGAGACGTCTTCGACGCCGTTGAGGGCTTCAAGTTCTTCGCTCACGCTTGAGACGCAGTGGCCGCAGGTCATGCCGGAAACGTTGACGTTGGTCTGGATGGTCTGGCTCATGATGCTCTCCTTGGTGGTGAGTTGAATGGTGTGGTGGGTCTTGGCGGAGTTACCGCAGCAGGCGCCCGATGGCATCGGTGGCCTCCTTCACTTTGGCGTCGATCTGTTCGGCGCGGGCTTCGGGATCGGGCTCGGAAGCGGCACCAACGACGCAATGGCCGATGTGTTCTTCGACGAGTCCCAGGCTTACGGCGTGGAGGGCCTTGGTGGCCGCAGCCACTTGCGTGAGGATATCGATGCAGTACTTGTCGTCCTCCACCATGCGTGCAATGCCGCGGACCTGGCCCTCAATCCGCTTCAGGCGGCGCAGGTAGGCGTCCTTGTTGCTGGTGTAGCCGTGGGGTGGGGCGACTGCCGGACCGCCGGTTGCATCCGTGGTGATGTCCAGATCTACGTGGCTCATGCCAACAATGTATACCCCACGGGGGTATCTGCACAAGTACCCCCTGGGGGTATGTGCCAAAAACAAAAGGCACGCCATCTCCTGTGCGGGGAGATGGCGTGCCTTCATTCCGGGAAGAAGCTAGAAGATCGCGCTGAAGCCGCCCCATCCCCAGCCGACCACTGTTTGCCCCTTCCAGTAGCCGCAATCGAGGCCGCAGCCGTTGATTCCTGTGCCATTGCCCCAGTACATGGTCATGGTCCCCTTGGCATCCACGCCAAAGACGTCCGGACTGCCGTCACCATTGAAGTCGCCTGGTCCACCCACCGTGACAACACTGTTCCAGCCCGAACCAACGGTAGTCCGGAAGTCAAAGAAGCCGGTATTGATCCCGGCGTACAGTTTGAGCTCGCCGGATGTGGTCTGACCCAGGATGTTGGCTTCGTGGTAGCCGGTCCACCAGCCCGGAGCAATGAGCCGTGAGTAGCCGCCCCAGCCCCAACCGACGGTCACGGGGGCTTTCCATCCTCCGTGGCCATCGCCGGGGTAGAGGATCAGCCGGTCCGAGCTGTCCCTGGCCAGAAGGTCGTGGGCGCCGTCGCGGTTGAAGTCTCCCGGCGCCACTATTTCTTTGAAGCCCTGCCAGCCCTGCCCGATCTGGCGGCTGCCTTTCCAGGCGCCGGATCCGTTTCCGGAGTAGAGGAACAGCTTGCCTGACCGGTCCCGCCCGATCACATCAGTGGCGCCGTCACCGTCGAAGTCGCCGGGAGCCAGGAGCGTGTCAAAGATGTCCCAGCCGCGGCCGATGGTCTGGGCGGGAAGCCAGCCACCTTTGCCGTTGCCGGGATACAGGAGCAGGTCACCCGATGCTGTGCGGGCGAAGATATCCGCGGTGCCATCAGCATTGAAGCCGAGACTGCGTTGCGTATGGGGAATAGGAACGTCGGCCGTCAACGTCTTTTGCGTCAGGGGTTCGTACATGATGTTGAGTTCGACGGTGAGCGTATGCCCCATGTCAGCTGCCGTGACAGTTCGGATGGCATTTGTGGCTCCTGGAATGACCACGCCATCGCGCTTCCACACATAGGTGTAGGCGGGCGTTCCGCCTTCGGGGGAGACCCATGGCGGGCCGGCCCATGTGGGGTAGACCTGCCCGCCCAGGACCGCATTGCCTGTCACCCACATGAAGTGGGTGTTCAGACGCCGCGGCATCGGACCGATGGGGTCGGAGGTAACCGTGGTTGGCACGTGGCCTTCGGCGTGGGCCGTGACGCGGACGGTCAGGACCTTACCGCCGATGGTGGCATCGAGTGATTTGGAGGTGGCTCCTTCGACTGGCGCGCCATCGATGAACCATTGGTATTCGAGCCGGGCGTTGGGGGGCGACATTCCCCCAACGTCCGCGACCGGCACCGTCTCCAAACCGTAGTCGGTGGCAATCTTCACCCCGGATGGAAACGCCACCGGTCTGAGGATCGCCTGAAGGTTTTGCACCGAGAAGTCGCCGTCTTCCAAGGGCGCACGATTCCCCGGGGATGGCATCATGACGCCGTCATACGAGCCGTTGCGGTGGTAAACGATGTTCGTCCCGCCGAGATAGGTGACAGTGGCTTTGTTCAGGGCATAGCGGCCGTGGAACGTGCTTGAGGTGATGGGAGCGGTCGCGACGCCGGAAGCTGGTTGTGCGGAGGTTGGGCCTGTCCACGTGAGGGACATTCCTGTAATTCCCGACTCATCCAGATAGTCCAGCTCCACGCGTTGCGCGGGGAGTCCAAGGGAGAACTTCACGGCAGCTGACTGTCCAGGTTCCACAGGAGCAATGGGCTCTTTCAACGCGGTGAATACGGGGGCCTCGCGGGGCAGCGCGGGATTCTCGATGTAGACGTCTTCCTCGTGGAAAGGGCCTAATGCGACAGCCGGGCCGATGAAGGAGCCGTCGCGCCGGAAGGACACCGGATCCCCATTGTGAACGCCAACCCCGATGTTCTGGATCTGAACGGGCCCATTTGGCCACGTGTCCACCGGGGTATCCAGTGCCACGGAACCGGATGTGGAGGGTGCCTGCGATTTCCACTCAGCGCTTGCGGTCCGCCTCTCACCGGTCCAGAAGGAAATCTCAACCGTCACCCGATTAACGGGCTTCGAGGCAGTGAACTCAAAAAGCGCCGGTTGGCCTGCCTGCAAGGTAGGCGGCGAGGTGCGCTTAAACGTGAAGACCAATGGGTCGGCGGCCATCGCCAGCGTGCCCGGCACCACCAGCAAAAGTGCGGCCATGGCAAGGCTAAGGACGACGGCGGCAGCGCGCCTTATGCGGGCAGGCGCAAGCAATGGAAGCGCGGAGTTCACAGATTCCCCCAATTCGGCCCTTTGACAAAGGCCAAGACAAAGTGATGGCTCACTCTACCAAGCGCGCGGGACGGCGACGCTCCGTTGCCCAAGAACGCCGATTTTGGTCCAGACCATAGGGCCAATGGCAGCCGAAACGAGCCTGCGGATCTCAGCGCAGCCAGGCTCCCGGCGGGCCAGTGCGAGGTTGGCGAGGCTAGTTGAGTAGCCGCGCGCAACCATGTAATGAAAACCGAGCCGATCCTCTGCGGCCCAGGCTTCGTAGTACTCGGACTTCTCAAAGAGCCGACGCCCTTCAACAGCCGTATGGACCCATAGAATCCGCCCGTCCTCCGTCACCGCGTCAACGGTGCCCCTGCAGATCGCTGCGCCCTGCTGCCGGATCTCCACGTGGGCTCCGGGCAGCGAACTCCAGTCGTCGATACGTCCGTTTGCCATGTCAGTACTCCTGTTCCCAGGGCTTACCCACTACGAAACCCTCTTGGAAGGGGCCGGTCGGGTCAAGAATGAGTTGGTCGAGGTTTAGCGGACGTAATCCGCGCCGGTGATATCTATGGTTGAACCCGTGCTGTGCCGGGAACGGCCCGATGCCAGGAACGCGATGACCTCCGCGACGTCCTCCGGCGGCGTGACCTCCCCGAGGGGAAGCCCCGCCAGGACCGATGGGTCTGTGGCGAGGTCACCGGCGATGTCCGTAGCCACCCAGCCCGGCGCCGGGTTCGCGCGCGCGAGTAAATGGCTCCTGGCGAGCCGGGACCCACAGTAGCGGTACTCCGCTTACCTCCGGCACCACATTTTCTTGGCGGAAGCTGGCCCCTCGATAGGTATACATATGTCGATCACCATCAAGTGGTGGCGACAAATGTCAGGCGGCAATCCGATGTGGGGCAGAGCTACCGTTGCTAGCAAGCCGCTACTGGCGTCCCCCGACCGACAACCTGAAAGCGAGAAGAAGCGTGTCAGTCAACCAAGAACTTCCCGTGCTGTCCCACTGGATCGGCGGCGCCGAGTCCCCGTCTGCGGGCGACCGCACCGCTCCGGTCTTCGACCCCGCCCGCGGCATCGAAACCAAGCGTGTGTCCCTGGCCAACGGTGCCGACATCGAGGCTGCGATCTCCTCGGCGCAGAAGGCTTTCCCGGCCTGGCGCGACCTTTCCATCACCAAGCGCCAGCAGATCATCTTCCGCTTCCGCGAGCTGCTCAACGAGCGCAAGGGCGAACTTGCCGAAATCATCACCTCCGAGCACGGCAAGGTCGTCTCCGATGCCCTCGGTGAAATCACCCGCGGCCTGGAGGTCGTGGAACTGGCCACCGGCTTCCCGCACCTCATCAAAGGCGAGCATTCAGAGAATGTCTCCTCCGGCGTCGACGTCTACTCCACCAAGGCGCCGCTGGGCGTGGTCGGCATCATCAGCCCCTTCAACTTCCCGGCCATGGTTCCGCTGTGGTTCCTGCCGATCGCGATCGCGGCGGGTAACGCCGTCGTCCTGAAGCCGAGCGAGAAGGACCCGACGGCGGCCAACTGGCTCGCTGCCCTCTTCAGCGAAGCGGGACTTCCGGACGGCGTCTTCAACGTCCTCCATGGTGACAAAGAAGCCGTTGACGGCCTCCTGGAGCACCCGGACGTGAAGGCCATTTCCTTCGTCGGTTCCACGCCGATCGCCCAGTACATCTATGAAACTGCCGCCCGCAACGGCAAGCGCGTCCAGGCCCTGGGCGGGGCGAAGAACCACATGCTTGTACTGCCCGACGCCGACCTGGACCTCACTGCCGACGCCGCCATTAACGCCGGCTTTGGTTCCGCCGGTGAGCGGTGCATGGCCATCAGCGTCGTGGTGGCTGTTGAGCCCGTTGCCGACGAGCTCATCGAAAAGATCACCTCGCGCATGGCCACCCTGAGGATCGGCGACGGCCGCCGCAACTGCGACATGGGACCGCTGGTCACAAAGCAGCACCGCGACAAGGTTGCCGGCTACATCGACGTTGCGATTGAGGATGGTGCCAAGGTTGTGGTTGATGGCCGCGGCATCACCGTGGACGGCGACGAGAACGGTTTCTGGCTCGGCCCCACCCTGATCGACGACGTCCCCGTCACCTCCCGGGTTTACAAAGAAGAGATTTTTGGCCCGGTCCTGGCCGTGGTGCGGGTGAAGAGCTACGAAGAAGGCCTGAACCTGATCAACAACGGCGCCTTTGGTAACGGCACGGCCATCTTCACGAACGACGGCGGCGCAGCCCGCCGCTTCCAGAACGAGGTGGAAGTGGGCATGGTGGGCATCAACGTTCCCATCCCCGTCCCTGTGGCCTACTACTCGTTCGGCGGGTTCAAGGACTCCATCTTCGGCAGTTCCAAGGCCTACGGACTCCAGGGCTTCCAGTTCTACACCCGCGAGAAGGCCATCACCTCCCGCTGGCTCGACCCGAGCCACGGCGGCATTAACCTCGGCTTCCCGCAGAATTAGCGGCCAGCTGAACATACGTCAGGGAATGGCACTGGTCCCTGTCAGCGAAAACCCCTGGCGCTCCGCGGCGCCGGGGGTTTTCTTGTGTAGGTGACGTGAGCGAGCGTTGGCCGGACGGGGGCGTTAGGTGAGAGAGCGTTGGCCGGAAGGGGGCGTTAGGTGAGCGAGCGTTGGTGGGTGTCGGGTCCGTCCTCCAGGAACTGGACCGCGGCGAACAACTCGAGCCTGTCGCGCATCCCGTCGAGGTTCAGCCCGAGGATTCTCCCGGCGGCGTCGATCCTGTTACGCAGCGTGTGCCGATGCACTCCCAACCGACGTGCCGTCTTGTCCCACACGCAGTTGTTCGCGAACCATTCCCGGACGGTGGCCAGCAGCTCGGTTTGTTCGGTGCGGTCGTGCTCGATCAGCGGCTGCAGCAAACCCCGCGCCACCGGACCTGCTTTCTCCTCGCGCAGGAGGCCCAGCATGCCACCCTCTGATAGCTCAGCAAATTCGACGACGGCCCTCCCCAGTTCGGTCGCGCGGCGCAGCGCCCGCGTGGCTTCTTCGAGCGCACCCGTGAGCCCGTCCATGCTGGTCTCTGCGGAAACCCCGCAGGCGCCATGGCGTTTCACCAGCTCGAGTACCTTCTCCTGGTGCGCGTTGCCGGCGAGAACCAGCAGCAGCTCACCGCGGAGGGCGTAGAACACGGCGCCGCGATAATCGTCGGCCAGCAGTTCCAGCGCTTCCAGCAGGTTAGGGGCGGGATTTTCCTGCCGTGACGCCGTTACAAGCAGCGGTTCCCGCGGCAGTTGGCCCCAGACTTGCCGGGCCGTTTTGACCGCGACGTCGGTGCTGCCCGCCAGCAATTGCTCGAACACGCCGGCGCGGAGGTGCCTCCGGGCGGTGTCCAGTGTGCGGGCCTGTTCCAAAGCGAGGCTGGCCAAGCCGATGACGCTGTTCACGATGTCTGCCCTGGCTGGATCCAGTGGCTCTATCGCGCCCAGGACCAAGGCACCCCGAAGGCTGCCCTTTCGTCCCAGGGTCTGAAGCGTCACCGATTGCCCGCCTACCTCAAGATGCGAGGCCGAGCGAGTGCCCAGATCCAGTGCCCGACGGACCTTCGCCGTAACTTCTCCGGCGATGTCCGAAGGAATCGGGCGGTTCCGTGGCATCCGCACGTAGTTGCCGGCGGCGTCGTAGAGCGCCACCCATGAATGCAGCTGCCGTTCCAGCTCGCCGAGGATCGACGTGAGGCCGTCCGGTCGGAGGGCTGCACGCGAGATGGCCCGTTGTGCCTGCAATGACCACTCGGACCGGGCGTGTTCTTCCTTGGCCAGATAATCCGCCACGGACCGGATGATCGCGATGAAGGGTGTCCGGTCGGGAACCTCCAACAGCGGCAGCCCGTGGTTTCGGCAGGCTTCCTCCAATCCCGGAGGGAGGGTTCCGTGGACGACCTGCGTGGCAAAGCCGAGCCCAACAATGCCGTGCTCAACGAGCCGCTGCACGTAATCCGAATACGCTTTGCCGTCCGCCGTGGTGCTTGACACCGGGAACTGTGTGCCGTCGGTGAGCAGGAGTTGCCCGGCGTCGAGGAAGGGCGTGGGGTCCCCAAGGTCGGAGCTGTGCACCCAGGAGATTGGTTCGTCCAGGACCGGCGCGCCGAGGTCCGGGACTACCAGGCGAAGTTTGAGTGTTCGGCTGCGAAGGAGGACATTCAGGCTTGGTGGCACGAGGAACCCTTGACTGTGAAAACGTCGATCGTGAATGGATGGATTGTACAAAGGTATAGCCTCGTGCGGGTCGCGTAAACCGGATGATGAAGGGACTCCCCAATCCGTCACCGAGAGGAACCGCCATGGTCGCCAGCCACGCAACCTTGCCAGCAGATCCAACCGCGGCCACTGTAGATATTGCCGCAACCGCCTCCAGCGCCATCACCAACGCCGACGCCGTGGCCTTGGACCGGGCGAACGTATTCCATTCGTGGTCCGCGCAGGGTTCTCTCAAGCCGCTGGTGATCGCGGGCGGCTCCGGCAGTGCGGTCTGGGACCACGACGGACGAACCTACCTGGACTTCTCGAGCCAACTGGTCAACACCAACATCGGCCACCAGCACCCCAAGCTCATCGCGGCCATCGCCCAGCAAGCCTCCACGCTCGCCACCTTGGCGCCGGCACACGCCAGCCACGTCCGCGGAACGGCGGCAGCGAAGATCCTGTCCCACGCGCCGTCGAACATGGAAAAGGTGTTCTTCACCAACGGCGGAGCAGACGCCAACGAGAACGCAATCCGCATGGCTCGCCTGCACACCGGCCGTGACAAGGTCATCTCGCGCTACCGCTCGTACCACGGCAACACCGGCTCGGCGATCGTGGCCACCGGGGACTGGCGCCGCATCCCCAACGAGTACGCACGTGGCCACGTCCACGTTTTCGGCCCGTACCTGTACCGCTCCGAGTTCTGGGCCGAGACGCCAGAGCAGGAAACCGAGCGCGCGCTGCACCACTTGCGCCGTACCATCCAGTGCGAGGGGCCGCAGTCCATCGCCGCGATCCTCTTGGAAACGGTGCCGGGGACAGCCGGCATCCTGGTTCCCACGCCCGGCTACCTCCAGGGCGTCCGGGAACTGTGCGACGAGTACGGCATCGTCATGATCCTGGATGAAGTCATGGCAGGCTTTGGCCGCACCGGTGACTGGTTCGCCTTCGACGCGTTTGACGTCACTCCGGACCTCATCACCTTCGCCAAGGGCGTCAACTCCGGCTACGTTCCCGTGGGCGGAGTGGTCATCTCCGGCGAGATCGCAGCCACCTTCGACGAGCGGGTCTTCCCCGGCGGCCTCACCTACTCGGGGCACCCGCTCGCGGCGGCTTCTGTTGTGGCTTCCATTGAGGCGTTCGAAGAAGAAGGCATCGTCGGCAACGCTTCACGCATCGGCCGCGACCACCTGGAGCCCGGCCTCCGCGCGCTCGCCGAGAAGCACAGCGTGATCGGCGACGTCCGCGGCCGGGGCGTGTTCTGGGCGCTCGAACTCGTCCAGGACCGCTCCTCCAAGACGCCCGTCACCGCCGAATACATGGGCCGCCTCAAAGCCGAACTGCTTCGCTTGGGCCTCCTGCCGTTCCTCGCCGATAACCGAATCCACGTGGTCCCGCCCGCGGTCGTCACCGCCGAGGAAATCGCCACGGCCCTGAACATTTACGATCAGGCGCTCACCGCCGTCGCGCGCTGAGTGAAGCGTTAAGGTTCGACGTCGGCACTCGGGTGAGTGCCGACGTCGAGCCTTATGTAGTGGCTGGCGATTTTCGAGATGACAAAAGACGCCCGGTTAATGCCGGTAAATATCCCGTCGATGGCCAATGGCTACAACGAGGACGATCAACTCGGAATCGCGGATCTCGTAGATGATTCGATAGTCCCCGGTGCGAACGCGCCAATCGTTGTCGCTGCCGACGAGCTTCTTGGCGCCAGGCGGTCGGGGTGATTCAGCAAGAATCTCTATGGCGGCCTGAATTCGCCGACGTGCCTCCGGAGGCAACTTTCGCACCTGTCGCAGCGCCGCAGGTGCCAGCTGCACGGCATAGGTCATGCGAGGCCTAATTCCGCCTTGACATCCTCCCATGGCACGGGATGGTCGCCGGACTCGGACATCTCGGAACGGGCCGCATTAGCCGCCCTCAAATCCTCGAGATCCTCCGCGGCTTCTATGAGACGGGCAAGATCCTCTGCATCAATCAAAGCGGCTACCCTGCGGCCCCGGCGGAGCAGGTACACAGGCTCGTGGCTGACTCGGGCTGTGTCTACTGCCTCGGACAGTCTGCTCCTCGCGTGCGTAACGGTCATTTCACTCATTGAGCAATTCTAGCCGAAATGTACATTTTGGCGCATCAGTCGCCCTTGTCTCTTTGCCTGTCTGCCCTCAGTCCGGAAGCAGACCTCCCAGGCAACGCGCGTAGTTGGCCATCGTGTCCTCAAAGGTCAGCAGGTCGACACGCCCGTCCGAAGTGACCTGCTCACCGTCCGCGTGGCCCAACACCGGCTCGCAGCTGGCGCCGTTCGCGCTGAGGATGGCGATGCCCCACGGGTGGCTTGGCTCCGCGACGTTGATGCCGGCCGCGTCGAAGGTGTCGCGAAGGACGTACCTGGTGACGGTCCTCCACGACTGCAGAAACGGCGGCCGCAACTGTTCGATGCCTTCGTCGTCGTTGTCCTGGTAGGCGCGGGCGAGGTTGGCGGACAGCTCGTCCCATTCGGCGGCGTCACGCACCATGAGGTGTCCGGCGCGGATTCGGGCAATGGTCTCGTTCAACGTCATGACGGGTCCCCCAAGATTTGTCGTCCTTGCGTCAGTAGAACGGACAGGACGGCAGCTTGATTCCCGGTTTCCGGAAAGCCCGACGTCGGCACTCAGCGTGAGTGCCGACGTCGGGCGCTAAGCGGTGCACGTCGGGGCCTGTTCATCCACGGGACGGTTCGGCTTCCCGTTCCCGTAGCCTGGCTCGCGTAGTTTGGCCGGTGCCCCCTAGCCAAACCGATCTGGAGCCTGACATGTCACTCACACAACGTGCCCTGGGCGTAGCCGCCGCCTTGGTCCTCATGTCCACCCCCGCCCTGCCGGCGCAAGCCGCACCGTCAACGCAGGATGAATCGTCCTTCACTTTCGGCGTGATCGGGGACGTGCCGTACGGTCCCGCCCAAGTTGAACGTTTCCCGCAGATGGTGACCGAACTGAACACCCAGGACGAGCTGAAGTTCGTCTCGCACCTTGGCGATATCAAGGCGGGATCCGCCCAATGCACCGATGAGTACTTCGCCGCTATCAAGACCCAGTTTGACCGTTTCGAAGCTCCGCTCGTCTACACGCCCGGCGACAACGAGTGGGTGGACTGCCACCGCGTCAACAACGGCGCCTATAACCCGCTGGAACGGCTCGACACGCTCCGCGAAATGTTCTTCAACACGCCGGGAAAGACCCTGGGCGGCACCATGCCGGTCAAGTCCGCCGTTGATCAGGGCCTGCCGGAGAACGTGACCTTCAGCAAGGAGCGGATCGCGTTCTCAGTCGTCAACGTCCAGGGCTCCAACAACTCTCTCGCGCCGTGGTCAGGTCTCGGGGAGACGGTGCCGAACGAGGCCCAGCTCGCTGAAGTTGAGGCGAGGACGGCCGCGGATGTCGCGCAATTGCAGCGCACCTTCGAAGACGCAGCGAGGACCAAGGCACGTGCCGTGGTGGTGATGACCCAGGCCGACATGTTCGATCCGTTCATGCTCTCGCAAGGCGCGGAAGCGAACCCGGAGTTGGTGAGCGGCTTCCGCCCGATCGTTGAAGCGATCGCCGCGGGCTCAGCGTCCTATGGCGGCCCCGTCTACATCTTCAACGGCGACAGCCACATCTTTAACGACGATTCCCCTTTGACTGCAGGCTCACCGTGGCTTGGTATTTACGGCGTGGACAGCGTGGAGAACCTTCGCCGCGTCACCGTTGAAGGCGCAGCAACCTCCAACGAGTGGCTGCGCGTGACGGTAGCTCCGAACAACGCTGCAGGCAGTGACGTCCTCAGCTGGGAGCGCGTCGCGTACACCTTCTGAACCACGCATTAACGCTCGACGTCGGCACTCCCCGTGAGTGCCGACGTCGGGCTTTCTATTCGCTCGTCTCGGTTTCTTCTACCGGGTCCTTGAGAAGCAGAGCCGTGCCTTGGAAAGCGCCCAACTCAAGGAAGAAACTGTGGAGGTCGTCCACCTGCGTGATGTCCTCGCCGCTGAAAAGGTCGTGGACCGTGGCGCCGGGGACCAAATGTGACGACTGGATGCTGCCGGCGATGTCCTGATCCGAGAAGTTCAGCACGGTCACCTCGAGGGCGCCGTCTGCAAGCTGGTTGACCAGGACCAGCAGGCCGCGGTTCGACACGTCCGGCACATCCAGAAGTGTGCTGGTGGCAATACCGGAGGTTTCCCTGACGCGAAGGATTTCCTGGAGCCTCTTGGCGTAGCTCTTGGGGTCCTTGAGTTGCTCCGGCAATGAACCGTAGAGGCTGCGGGCGCGGGGCATGCCGGCCAGGGAGGTTTTGGCGTCGGGGCTGGTGCCCATGAGGTCGTGGGCCCCGCGGTTGATCCAGCGGGTATCGCCCTGAAAGGTGAGTTCCCTGACTTTCTCCCGGTCCAAGGCGGTCACGCCGGTGAGGTCCCAACCGGAGAGCGCAAAGACGCCGGGTTGCAGCGCATTGTACATGGACAAGAGCACGTGGGCGTCCAGCACCTGCGCCTCTTGTTCCTTGGTGATGGCATCAGGATCCTGGATGCCGAGGGCCGCCATGATGAAACTGACCGTAGTGCAGGCGATGCCGTTGGTGGTGAAGACCGCGTTGTACGGTCCGTTTTCGCCGGTGAGGCGCTCGCGCATGGTCTCTTGGACCTTCTCGGCTATTTCAGCGCCCGTCAGTTCCTCGCCGCCGAGCTCGAACACGTCCTCGCGGTGGCCGGCGGCGAAGTGGAGAAGCTCATAGGTCAGCTCATCGTGGTTCTGGAGGGCGTGCACCAACGATGCCTGGTCCACGCCGATCTCCATGGACAGCTTTAAGGTGAGGCGCAGGAATTCCGTATCGCCCGTGACCAGTGAGTAATGGTAGGCGGGGCGCGTGATGAAGTCGTAGGACAGGTCGGGGCCGGACTCGGACTGCGCCTTGATGTCGTCAATGGTCAGGTTCAGTTCCTGGAAGGAGAACCCGCCCACCTTGCGGATCATGGAGCCGATCAATTGGTTCGCGGCCTCGGACAGTGGGTGGCCCTCGGACCAACCCGGCTGTTCTTCGGCGCTCTTCTCGACGCCCAGGAATCCGTTGGCATCCAGCCGCAGCGCCCCGGTGCCGAGGTCGAGCAGGGAGTGCAGGGCGTCGCCGACCACCAGGCGCATGCCCGCGAACGTAGGGTCGAGCCAGTTGATGGAGGGCTGCCCGGCTTTGAAGTAGTGCAGGTAAACCCAGCGGCGGGTCTTGCCCGTGGTGTCCACGATCGGCCGGGTCGCGCTCCAGTTGGTTTCCTTGACCCCGGGTTCGTAGAAGATCACGCGCTGGAGCCGTCCGATGATGTAGCCGGCTTGCTGCAGGGCCTTCTCGGTTTCCGGGCTGATGTTCACCGAGTCTTCGCCCTCGGGAACGTCGGGCAGCAGGTGCCAGTCTTCCTCCGGGATATCCACCATGTGATAGATGCCGGGGTAGTCGCGAAAGTTCATCTCGGCGAGGCGGAAGTCAGCGCCTTTGCCCGTGTGGCCCGGCACGATGTCGTCGATGATCGTGCCCTCGTGGTCCACCGCCACCTCGCACATGCGGCGGAACTCTTCCTCGGTGCCAAAAGCGGGATCGATCGCCATGCTGATGCGGTCGAAGTGCCCGTCCACACTGGGGGTTTGCGACCAACCCCGGATGCCGCCGGCGAGTTTCACCGGACCTGTATGGAGGCCGCGGATCCCGATCTCGCGGAAGGCCTCCCATAGCTCCGGGTCACCAAGTGCGGACAGGAAGGACTGGCCTTCCTTGGTGATGAAGGAGAGGGGATAGGCCGTGAACCACACGGGTGCGCGCTCAACGGCCGACCTCGGATTCGGCTTGGCGTACGCGTTCTGCCACATGCTGGCCTGGCCGGAGAGCTGCCGGGCCATGGTGTTGGCGTCTCCAAGCATGGATTGGTTCCGGAGCCAGTCCACGTACGTGGGGTTGCGGCCGTCGAACTCCAGCGAAGGTCGGGCGGCGAAAAACTGCCGACGGCGGGCGATCGGCCGTAGCGCTTTGGGCCGGGCGGGGTAGAACTGTTCGTCGAAGGTGATCTCGGCGGGCTCGGGGGCTGATTCTTCGGGCTGTGTTTCTTGTGGCGTCTCTGTTTGCGGTGCCGCGGGTTCTTCCCTGGCTGAATCCTCAAAATCGGCGATGGTTTCTGACACGCTCTCGTTGACTACAGGCTCCCGCACAGTCTTCTCCTTTACGTGGTCGCCGCGTCAACGCCGACCTTCCGAGGGGTCGTTCAAGAGGTCACGTACCCGGGCATGCCCGGAGTATTCATGCTAGTCATCGGAGCATGCGGTTTGTCGAACTTGGGGAGAAGTGAGTCTTTCGCTTTGCGGGCGGCTTGGGTTTCGGGACGGCCCCGCGGGACGTCCGCACCAGTGCTGCAGGGCCCGACGTCGGCGCCCGGGTTGGTGCTGACGGTGCGGTTTTGTCGGTGGTCTCCGGCGGGCGCGCTATGGAGTGTCAGGTTGAGTTCTAAGACTGTGGGTTGCTGGCGTCAGGAAAGGGCAGTTTGGACCCTACTGTGACACTTTCTGGAAGGGTTGGCGACGTCAGGTTGGGGTGTGCATCAACCTGGCTAGTCTTTGCTGCTGAAGGCGGCGTCGAAGCTGGTTTGGGAGGCGGGGAAGTCGAACTTCTTCAGGGCGGCGAGGGCTTCGGGGGCGCCGTGGAGGCGGTCCATGCCGGCGTCTTCCCATTCCACGGAGATGGGGCCGTTGTAGCCGATGGCGGACAGGGCCCGGAACGCGGATTCCCATGGCACGTCGCCGCGTCCGGCGGAGACGAAGTCCCAGCCGCGGCGGGGGTCGCCCCAGGGCAGGTGGGAGCCCAGGACGGTGTTGCGTCCGGTGAACCGGAGCTTGGTGTCCTTGCAGTCCACGTGGTAGATCCGGTCCTTGAAGTCCCAGATGAAGGACACGGGGTCGATGCCTTGCCACATCATGTGGGAGGGGTCCCAGTTCAGTCCGAACGCTTCGCGGTGCCCGATCGCTTCCAGCGTGCGCTGAGTCGTCCAGTAGTCGTAGGCGATTTCGGAGGGGTGGACTTCGTGGGCGAACTTCACACCCTGTTCGTCGAAGACGTCCAGGATGGGGTTCCAGCGGTCGGCGAAGTCCTGGTAGCCGGCGTCGATGACTTTCTCGGGGACCGGCGGGAACATGGCAACGTATTGCCAGATGGAGGAGCCGGTGAACCCGACCACGGTGTCCACCCCTAAAGCGCGGGCGAGGCGGGCGGTGTGTTTCATTTCTTCGGCGGCGCGTTGGCGGACGCCTTCGGGGTTCCCATCACCCCAGACACGTGAGCCGACGATGGCTTCGTGACGGAAGTCGATGGGGTCATCGCAGACGGCTTGGCCTTTGAGGTGGTTGGAGATGGCCCAGACTTTGAGGTTGTACCTGTCCAGGAGTTCGAGTTTGGAGTCGACGTAGCCTGGTTCGTCCCATCGCCAGGCGTCGAGGTGGTCTCCGGAGACGGCGATTTCCAGGCCGTCGTAGCCCCAGCCCGAGGCAAGACGCGCGACTTCCTCGAGGGGGAGGTCGGCCCACTGGCCGGTGAACAGGGTGTACGGGCGGGGCATGTCAGGCTCCTTCGGTGTGGGTCTGCAGTTGGATCAGTGAGCTCTTTGCGGCGGCAGATTCTTCGATGCCGGCCAGGATGTGCTGGACGTTCAGGCCCTCCTCGAACGACGGCGACGGCTGGGTTCCGTCCTGTATGGCTAGGAGGAAATCGCGGACCTGGTGGGTGAAGGTGTGTTCCCACCCGATGATGTGTCCTTGCGGCCACCATGCCTCAAGGTACGGGTGTTCGGGTTCGTTGACCAGGATCCGCCGGAAACCCTGCTCCCGCACGGGAACGGTCGCGTCCAGGAACATCAGTTCGTTGAGGTTCTCCAGATCGAACGTCAACGAGCCCGCAGTGCCGTAGATCTCGATCCGGAGACTGTTCTTCTGCCCGGTCGCTACTCGGGATGCCTCGACCGAGGCGCTGATGTTGCCCGTGAGTCCAAGAGTGGCCCAGACGGCATCATCAACTGTCACCTCCTCGAGGCCGTGGGGGCCAGGACGTTCGGCAACGAATGTGCGCAACGTTCCGGTGACTTCCGTGACCAGCTGACTGGACAGAAACTGGATCTGGTCGATGGCGTGGGAGGCGATGTCGCCCAGTGCTCCGGAGCCGGCGGTTTCCTTGCGGAGCCGCCAAGTCATGGGGGACTCGGCGTCGGAGAGCCAGTCCTGGAGGTAGGCGGCGCGGACGTGGCGGATGGCGCCGAGACGGCCTTCGGCGATGAGTTCCTTGGCCAGGGCCAGGGCGGGGACGCGCCGGTAGTTGAAGCCGATCATGGATTGGACGCCGCGGGCGCAGGCCTTGGCTGCGGCGGCGGTCATGAGTTCGGCTTCGGCCAGGGTGTTGGCGAGGGGCTTTTCGACCAAGACGTGCTTGCCGGCCTCAAGTGCTGCGATGGTGATTTCGGCGTGCATCCAGCCGGGGGCGCAGATATCAATGATGTCGATGTCATCCCGGTGGACCACCTCACGCCAATCGGTGGCCCACTCCTCCCAGCCGTATTTGCCGGCTGCGAAGGCCACTTTGGTGGCGTCCCGGCCCACGAGCACTTTCTGCTCGAAGGCCGGGACGTCGAAGAAACTGGCCACATTCCGCCACGCATTCGAGTGGGCCTTCCCCATGAAGGCGTAACCGATGGCGGCCACACCGAGTGGACGGTCGGAAGGCAGGGACGAGTGGGCGGGGGTGGTCATGTTCTTGTTCTCTTTCTCTCGCTTGGCGAGCTGCTAGAGCGTTGCTGTTTCGGGGGCCCAGTCCTCAGGGACCGCGGCCGAAACGGGGGCGTTGCTGGTGACGTCCACGAACGACCCAGACTCGACGGACTCGGCGATCGAGACCATGGTGTCCAGCACGTGGTAGGCGAGGTCGCCGGTGGCACGATGCGCTGAGCCGGCGCGCAGGGCGCGGGCCATGTCCAGCACACCTAGGCCGCGGCCGTTGGCCGGTCCGGTGGCGGGGATGATCTCAGGTTCTTCGGCGCCGGGACGCCAAAGCTTGAGGTCGCCGTCGAAATAGTTCGGGTCCGGCAGCGAGAGCGTCGCCTCGGAGCCCGTGATTTCCACGAAGCCCATCCGCAGGCGCGGGGACTCGAATGAGAATACGCTGTGGCTGGATTGTCCGCCTTCGAACTGCGCCATCGCGGAGACGTGGGTGGGGACCTCGACGGCGAATTCCTCCCCTGCCTTGGGACCGGAACCAACGATTCTGGTCTTCTTCGCGGCGGAGCCGACGGCGGCTACCTTACGGACCGAGCCAAAGGTCTGGATCAGGGCGGTGAGGTAGTACGGGCCCATGTCGAACAGCGGGCCCGCGCCCTGGGCGAACAGGAACGCCGGGTTGGGGTGCCAGGATTCCGGGCCGGGGGTCTGGAACGTGGTCATGCCGGTCAGCGGGGTGCCGATGTCGCCGCGTTCTATGATCCTGCGGGCGGTCTGCAGCCCGGCGCCCAGGAACGTATCAGGTGCGGTGCCCAAACGGATGCCCGCGGCGTCGGCGGACTTGAGCAAACCCAGCCCCGATTCGCGGTCCAGGGAGAAGGGCTTCTCGGTCCACACGTGTTTGCCCGCGTTCACGGCAGCCGTAGCCACCTCGACGTGCGCCGCCGGGATGGTCAGGTTCACGATGATTTCGACGTCGGGATGATTCAGTGCCAGCTCCGGCGCACCGAACTCAGCCACGCCGTATTCCTTGGCCCGCGTCTCGGCGGCCTCAACGAAGAGGTCCGCGATCACGTGGACTTTCAGGTCCGGGAAGGTGGTGAGGTTATCGAGGTACTGCCTGGAGATGTTGCCCGCGCCGATAACAGCGACACCAACAGGGCCCTTGCGGGTTGAAGGTGCGAACCTCATGCTGACGCCCCTTCCGTTGCTGCGGCGTTGAGGTAGTTCAGCGACTCGGTAACACCTTGGAAAATGTCGCCGGAGTAGTCATCGAACTCCACGACGCCTACCTCGAGGGACTTGGCTGCGGCGATGACGTCCAGCACCGGGATGGTACCCTGCCCGGCGGGCTGCTGTGCCGTGATGTCCGTGGTGGCCGGGCCGTCCTTGATGTGGATGAACTTCACCCGGTCACCCAGGCGGGCCAGCAATTCAACCGGGTCCTGGCCGCCCACGGCTGCCCAGTACGTGTCCACTTCCAGGACTAGTTCGGGGTCCAGGAGGGACTCGAAGTACTCCAGTGCGGTGGTGCCTTCGATGGTGGACTCAAGCTCCCAGGCGTGGTTGTGGTAGCCCACCCGGATGCCGTATCCGGCGCCCTTCTTCGCTGCTGCGTTGAGCTTGGCCGCGGTTGCCTGGATGTCCTCGGCGTTCTGCCAGTACTCGGCCGGAAGGTAAGGATCGATCACCGTGGCGATGCCCAACTCCTTCGCCGCTGCGAAGATCTCATCCTGGTCCTGGCTCAGCAACGGCGCATGGCCGGAAGGCGCGGTCAGTCCGTTTTCCTTCAGCGCGGCGCCGAGTTCCGAAGCCAAAGCCACAAAGTTGTACGGCTCAACCTGCGTAAAACCGATCTCGGCAACCTTCTTGATGGTTCCAGGCAGGTCCTCGGCGATCGCATTGCGGAGGGTATACAGCTGGAGTGAGTAAGACATGGGATTCCTTTCAAACCTCAGTAGGACTGGTACTTTTGTGCGCTGGTGATTCCGTCGAACCGACGAGGCCGGTCGTTTTTGGGCGCACTGTGGTTAGTGATGCCAACAGGGGATGGCAATTCGCACGGGGATAGCCGGGGGAATGGGCCGGGTTTTGCTGGTGCAGTGAAAAAAGACTGGTTACAGCGCCACCGTTCGGAAGCCACAGTTGCCGGAGGATGATTCGGGGGTGTTGGAGGTGCGGGCTGCGACGCGGTAACGGTTGCAGTAGGAGTCGTGGCACAGGTAGGAGCCACCACGCATGACGCGGCCGGCACCGATGGTGGGGCCTTGCGGGTTTTCAGCGGGGGAGTTTCGGTAGTACTTGGGAAGGAACCAGTCCGAGCACCATTCCCAGACGTTCCCGGCCACCTCGTACAGGCCGTAGCCGTTGGCTGGGAAGGATTTCACGGGGGCTGTGCCGAGGTGCCTGTCCTCGGTAGTGTTGTTTCGTGGGAAGTCGCCTTGCCAGATGTTGCATTGATGTTTCCGGCCGGGGGTGAGTTCGTTGCCCCATGCGTACCGTGCCCCCTGCAATCCACCGCGGGCTGCGTACTCCCATTCAGCTTCGGTTGGCAGGCGACGGCCGGCCCATTGGCAGTAGGCGAGGGCGTCGTTGTGGGAGATGTGGACCACGGGGTGGTCGGCTATGTCCTGCCACCGTGATTCCGGGCCAGTGGGATGTGCCCAGTCTGCTCCACGGATGTTCAGCCACCAGGGTGCGCCGGTGGCAGCGCCTAGTACGTCATCGCGACGTGCAGTGGAGAGCAGATGGAAGACGGCCGAAGAACCGAATTGCTCGGCTTCTGTTCGGTAGCCCGAGTCGGCGACGAATGCGGCGTACATAGCATTGGTCACGGTTGTGGTGTCGATGGAGAACGAGTCAACGCGGACTTGGTGGACGGGTGATTCACCGTCGCCGGGATACCCTTCCCCGAACGCGTCGCCCATCGCGAACCATCCGGCACTGACGCGGACATCACGGTGGATGCCTCTGGCAGACGCCGAAGGGTCGACGGCGACGGGGACCGCCGTCGTCGATGAGGTATGGCGTGAACCGCCTGCACAACAGCTTGGTCCCACGGGTTCAGGGCTGTTTTTCAAGGGGATCATTTTTTCTTTTCCGGTCCCGGTATTGGATGAGCGCCTCAAGGCGCTTTTCTGTCGCTTCGAGCCAGGCCATGAGGCTGTTGACCATGTAGAGGCCGCGTTCACTTTGCAGACGTACCAGCTCTTCGTGCCAGTACCGCTCGTCTTCATTTTCGTCTGGCCCGAAGTCTTCTTCTGCGAGTTCCATGGTGATGAGGTGGTTTTGGTGGTGGTCCCGGCGGAAACGCAATTCGGTTTGTACCAGTTCCAGGGCTTTTTCAGGGCTGTCTGTTCCAGCAAAGCGCAGTCTGACCTGGAAGTCGGGGTCCAGGGGGCGCATGGGTGGCTCATAGGGTGAGTCGATCCATTCCTGGAGCTTCCGACGTCCCTCGTCGGTGATCTGGTAGAGCTTGGCATCTGGCCCGGAATCGCGGGGGTCTGGAACCGGGAACGCCCACTGCCGGTCAACGAGTTTGCCGAGTTGGCGGTAGATCTGGGATGTCTGCGCGCTGTAGCCGACGTAGGGTCCGTGGCGGTCGAGCCACTTGCGGACGTCGTAGCCTGTGCGGGTACTGGTGCTGAGGAGACTCAGCAGGATGACCTCGAGCCTTCCAAGTGAACCGGCCGCTTCTGCCCGGGGGCGTTTGGCAGGCGTTTCCCTTTCGGCGGCAACTGTAGCCATTTTTACTCCTCAGCTGTGATCATTGCGAAACGCTTTCTCATCGCTTCTCGATCTTCCCCGCTAATGGGCACTTGCGCATGCCATGAGACGTGTGTTGCGGCATTCCCCGGGCTTAGGCTTTCCTCGAGATGCTTGGCGAGGTGGCCGCGGCCTGTGTTGCGCAGGTGTTGTGCATAGTCCTTTGGCTGATTGTAGAGCGTGGGGCCAACCTGCAGCGCGCCCTGCATGGGATCGGGCAGCGCACCCGGTGTTCCAGCGTAGAAGCCGAGCCATTCCAACAGGTTGGACCTCATCTGTGTGGCCAGTTCCGGCTCGCTGGTGATCAGGTTGTTCGTCAGGTATGGGTCGTCCGACACGTTGAACAGGGACTCAAGCTCAGCGCGGAAGCACCCCGGGTGGTAGGTGCGTATGTAGAGGTGGTCGCGGGTGCGGACTGCCCGCTGGTAGGTGTGGGCTCCATGACCCCAGACGAGGTACGGACGCGATTCGATGGTGCCGCCGCGGACAGCTGCAGCGTAGGATTCACCCTGCCATTTTCCGGGTTGCCGCTCTCCCAGCAGATCCAGAATGGTCGACGCGTAGTCGATGTTGTACAGGAGCGCGTCATTGCGGCTTCCGGCCACGTCGGGCTGATCTGTGATCCCTGGCCAGTGGATGATCATCGGAAGCCGGTGTACAGGTTCGGAAGCAAGGCCGTGTTCGGCATAGAGTCCTAACTCTCCGAACGACTCACCGTGGTCGGAAGAAACAATGATGGCAACATCCTCGGCCAGGCCCATCTTCTCGATCTCATGGCGGAGCCTGCCGAACTCTGTGTCCCAGAAATGAATAGCACCGTCGTAGCCGTTGATCAGGTGCTCAAAGTCGGCCCGTGTGCGGATTTCCTCCGGCATGTTGTGTGGAACCCGCGACTTCTTTGGTCCGCCGGAGTAGTGCAGATCCAGCGCACTGCGGGCACCGTAGACCTCAGCGTGCCCGTCGATGGCTTCCTGATCCGGCCATGAGGGGGCGGGTCCGGAGGCCGCGGCCTTGGCAGTCCATGATTCGTCCTGCAGGTAGTCGGTGTGCGGGTCCCAGTAAGTGACGTGCAAGTACCAGTTGTCGACGTTCCGGTGCTTGCCGATCCATTCCAGGGCCGCGTCGGTGATCATGTCCGCCGGCTCGTCGCCCATGTCCGGTGTGACCTGCACGTTCTCCCGGAAGTTGCCCATGAAGTAGTAGGCCCGGTGCCGTTCGGCAAAGGAGGATACGGCCGCGCAGGTGTATCCGGCCATGTTCAGTGCCTGCCCAAGGAGGGGCCGGTCCGGGTGTGGGGCGTGGCCGGCGTCCAGGCGGAACCGTGCGTCGTCGCCGAAGTGGCCTATGACGCCGTTGGTGATTCCGTGCTGGCCGCTGGTAAGCGCGGTCCTGGAAGGCAGGCACGGTGAGTCCGAGCAGTAGTAGCGGTCAAAGATGACGCTGCTCCGGGCCATTTCATCCAGGTTGGGGGTGATGTTCCTTGCATAGCCGTAGGCGCCAGTGTGGTCTGGCCGAAGCGAATCAACGTCTACGTAAATGATCTTCATCGATTCATTCCTGTCGTGTGGGATGCCGCCTGTGAGCGGTTGGCAAGGGGTTCGCCTTCCAATGGCTTAGTTATATCACTAGTGGAAATGCTTGAACAGCCATAACTGTTAGTTTTAGCCGCGCACCTATTTCACAAGTTGTATAACCGTAGGTCTTGTGTTGCGCTTCACAATCTGCCATTCTCGACTTACTGCTCAGAGATGAGCGGCAGGTACTGCGGCGAAACACGGCTGGGTGCCTCCACAGCTGAAAGGACGTAATGATGCGTTTTCAAAAGGCCGCTGTTGCAGCCGTGATCGCTGCCGGTCTTGCGCTGGCCGGTTGCGGTGGTGGCGGGAACTCCGGCGACACGGCGAAGTCTGCGCCCAGCCTGGTTCTCGGCAACATCATTCCCCCTGCCACGTTCGAGGCCAGGAACATCAACTGGGGCAACCAGTCCGTCTACTTCCAAGCTGTTTACGACAGCCTGCTGAAGCCCTCCTCCAACGGCAAGGACGTCGAGCCGAACCTCGCCACGCAGTGGGAATACAACGCAGACAAGACCGTTCTGACGATGAAACTGCGCGATGACGTCACCTTCACGGACGGCACTGCCTTCACCGCGGAAGTAGCCGCGCAAAACCTTCTTCGGTTCCGGGATGGAACGTCCCCGCAGAAGAGCAAAGTCGTCGATATGGCCGACGCTACCGCCAAAGACAAGAACACCTTGGAAATCACGCTGAAGCAGGCCAACCCGGCGTTCCTGATCTATCTGGCCCAAGCCGCTGGCATGCAGGAAAGCCCTGCTGCGTTCGGCAAACCCGATGTGCAGACCAACCCGGTCGGCTCAGGACCCTACATCCTGAACACCGGCTCAAGTGTCGTTGGCACCTCCTACAAGTTCGACAAGAACCCCAAGTACTGGAACGCCGACGCGGTCAAGTACGACACTCTGACCATCAATGTGTACAACGACGCGACCTCCCTACTGAACGCCCTGCGGGGCAAACAGCTGGACGCATCTGCCATCAATGACGTCAGCATCATTCCCCAGGTCAAAGCAGCCGGCTTCACCGACAACGGAAACGAGCTGAACTTCGCTGGCCTGATGCTGTTTGACAGGGCGGGGCAAAGCAACCCGGCGCTGGGCAAGGTCGAAGTTCGGCAGGCCATCAACTACGCCGTCGATCGTGATGCCTTCCTCAAAGTTGTCGGCCTCGGCTTCGGCAAGGTCACCGGGCAGGTCTTCCGTGAAGACTCCCCGGCCTACGACCAATCCTTGAACGACACCTATAAGTTCGACCCCGCAAAGGCCAAGGACCTGCTCGCCAAGGCCGGCTACCCCAACGGTTTCGACCTGACCATCCCCACTTCTCCTGGCTTCCCGAAGCAAATGTGGCCACTCCTGCAGCAGCAACTCGGGGACGTCGGAATCAAGGTCTCCTACACCGACGTTGGGCAGAACATCATCGCCGACCTCCAGAGCAAGAAGTACGGAGTGTCCTACTTCACCCTCCAGCGCGACGCCAACGAATGGCAGCTCATCAGCAACCTCTTGGCCCCCACTGCAACCTGGAACACCTTCAAATACCAGGATCCCGCCGTGGATGCGTTGGTATCCAAGATCCGCACCGCCGAAGGCGCAGACCGGGACTCCGCGCTGAAGGAACTCAACAAGTACGTAGTTGACCAGGCATGGTTCGCACCTTGGTACACCCCCACGAACTTCTTCGTCACCAACGCCAAGACCCAGGTCGAATTGAACCAGGGCAACGCTTGGCCCAACCTCTGGAACATCACCCCCAAGGCCTAGGACCACTGCCGGGGGCCACTTTCACGGCCCTCGGCAGCCCTACCACTGAAAGATCATCATGATTTCATTCATCGTGAGAAGGCTGCTCACCGGCATCGTCATGCTCGCCGCCATCACCACCATCGGGTTCACGCTCCTGTATCTTGGCGGCGGTGACATCGCCAGGAAGATCCTCGGCGAATCCGCCGACGCCCAAACCGTAACCCAAAAAGCACAGGAACTCGGTCTGGATCGTCCAGTGCTGGTGCAGTACGGCGATTGGGTAGTCCACGCCATTTCCGGAGACTTCGGCTACTCATGGTTCAGCGGCCAGACTGTATCGGCGGCGATCATCTCCCGCCTGTCCGTCACCCTGTCCCTCGTCATCGGCACCGTACTCGTCGTCGCCATCGTCTCGGTGGTCCTTGGGGTGCTCGCCGCGACCAAGCGGGGCTGGGTCGATAAACTTGCCCAGCTGCTCGCCGTCCTTGGCCACGCAATCCCTGGGTTCCTCTTCGCCGTCGGGCTGGTGCTCTTCTTTGCTCTTACCTTGGGTTGGTTCGATCCAACCGGGTATGTCCCCTTCACCGATTCGCCGACCGGATGGCTCAAGACCGTGACCCTGCCCGTAATTGCCCTGGCGCTGGGTGGCATCGCCAACGTCACCCAGCAGATCCGAGGCGCGGTCATCGATGCCCTGCGCAACGACTACGTCCGAACACTGCGGAGCCGGGGAATCCCCGAGCGCACCGTCATCCTCAAGCATGTCCTGCGCAATGCTGCAGGTCCTGCGCTGGCCGTCCTCGCTGTCATCTTTGTTGGACTCCTGGGCGGTGCCGTCATTGTCGAGCAGGTCTTCGCGATCCCCGGGTTGGGACAAGTAGCCGTGCAGGCCACAACCCAGGGCGATATTCCGCTGGTGATGGGGCTGCTCCTGGCCACCGGCGTCATCGTCATCGTCTTCAACCTCCTGGTCGATCTGGCCCAGGGCTGGCTCAACCCGAAAGTGCGTCTGTCATGACAAATCCTGCACACACCACCGATCCTGAAATCGTCGTCGCACCACGCGGTGGCGCAAAGGTCTCGCTGTTCCGCCGCGTCCTCCGTAACCCCTTGGCAGTAGCATCGATGGCATTCCTCGCCGTTGCCATATTCACCGCGGTTTTCGCCCAGTTCCTGGCCCCGCACGACCCCAATACAGCGGTGATCCAGAACGTGCTCGCCCCTCCAGGTGGGGACAACCCGCTTGGTGCAGACGGTTCGGGCCGCGACGTACTCTCCCGGTTGATCTTCGGCGCCCAGTTCAGTCTTGCCGGAGCCTTGGTCGCACTCCTGACTGCCATGGTCATCGGCGTGACCGGCGGCCTGCTCGCAGGCTATTTTGGCAAGTGGATCGACACGGCCTGGACATGGATCATCTCTCTGATGATGGCGCTGCCCACCATCATCGTTCTGCTGGCAGCACGAGCCGTCGTTGGACCCTCACTGTGGCTTTCGATGCTGATTTTCGGCGTCATGCTGTCTCCTGCGTTCTTCCGCCTGGTGTACGCCTCAGTCACGGCGGTCCGCAACGAACTCTACGTCGACGCGGCCCGAGTCTCCGGACTCAGCGACGGCCGAATTATCGCAGTCCACATCTTCTCGGTCGTTCGGGCGCCCATCGTGATCCAGTCAGCAATCGTGGGCGGCATCGCCTTGGCCGTCCAATCAGGGTTGGAGTTCCTCGGCCTGGGTGATATCAACGTCCCCACTTGGGGTTCAATGCTCAGTGACGGCTTCACCAACCTCTACACCTCTCCCATGCTGATCCTGTGGCCGGCCTTGGCCATCGGGTTGACTTTGATCGCTCTGACCCTGCTCGCCAACAGCCTCCGGGACGAGCTTGAGCGCGCCAACGCACCCCGTAAGCGGGGCAGCAAGAAGAAAACCGCATCAATCGCCGCTGACGTAAAAGCTGGGGACGATGTGATCCGCCATCCGGAACCGGCAGCTCGCGAAGGAGAAATAGTCCTCGAAGTCGCCAACCTGTCGGTCGGATACCCCAGCCCGGACGGAGGCACCAAGAAAGTCGTTCACGACGTCTCACTTACCGTCCGCCGGGGAGAAGTCCACGGCCTGGTCGGAGAGTCGGGTTCGGGAAAGACCCAGACCGCTTGGTCCATCCTCCGGCTGCTGCCCGAAGGCGGAAAAATTGTCGGTGGCTCCATCCACTTCCAGGGCAAAAACCTGGCGCAGCTGTCGGTGCGGGACATGGAGAAAATGCGGGGGCGAAAGATTGCCTACATCCCCCAGGAACCTATGTCGAACCTGGACCCGTCCTTCACCATTGGAAGCCAGCTCGTGGAGCCCATGCGCATCCAGTTGGGCATATCAGCCGCGGAAGCCAAAAAGCGTGCACTTAGCCTGCTGGCCCGGGTAGGGATTCCCAACCCTGAACGAACGTTTGCCTCCTACCCCCACCAAGTCTCGGGCGGCATGGCCCAACGCGTCCTCATAGCAGGTGCCATTTCCTGCAACCCGGACCTTTTGATTGCCGACGAACCCACAACCGCGCTGGACGTCACCGTCCAGGCAGAAGTTCTGGACCTCCTCCGGGACCTACAGTCCGAGTTCCAGATGGCGGTGGTTCTTGTCACGCACAACTTCGGCGTCGTCGCTGATCTCTGCGACAGGGTCTCCGTCATGCGTCTTGGACGGATTATTGAAACCGGGCCTACCGAGCCGATTTTCGAGTCACCCAGTCACCCCTACACCCAGGAACTCCTCGGTGCCATCCTCAGTGACGCGGAACCACGCGGTCCCCTTGTCGCTGCTGATGCCGCCACCAGCCAGAACGGAGCAGTCCGATGAACGAACCACTGCTGGACATCCAGAACGTCACCGTGGAATATCCCGGCCACGGCTTCCGGGGCAAGCCCTTCCGGGCGCTACACAGCGTTTCCGTAGATGTTCAAAAGGGCGAGTGCGTGGGCCTGGTGGGTGAATCAGGATCCGGGAAGACCACACTGGGCAGGGCAGTCCTTGGCTTGGCACCGGTGACGGGGGGAGCGGTGCTTTTCCGCGGAGAAGACATCTCGCACGCCAGCCGGGCCGACCGCCGTCAACTGGCCAGCGACATCCAAGTCGTCTTCCAAGACCCTTACACCTCACTTAACCCATCGCTGACCGTCGAACAGATCCTGTCTGAGCCGCTCGATGTCCGCAAGGTCCCCCGGGCTGAATCGTCCAAGCGGATTAAGGACCTGTTCGCCATGGTCCGTTTACCAGCCGACGCCGGAAACCGACTCCCCCGCGAATTCTCAGGCGGACAACGCCAACGCATCGCCATCGCCCGTGCCCTGGCGCTCAAACCGGCACTGATTGTCTGCGACGAGCCCGTCTCCGCGCTTGACCTCTCGACTCAGGCCCGGGTTCTGGAACTCTTCAAGGACATTCAGGAGCAAACCCAGGTCGCTTATCTCTTCGTGTCCCACGACCTCGAAGTCGTTCGGCACATCAGCCACCGTGTCGCGGTGATGTACCGGGGAGAAATAGTCGAATTTGGCGATGGGGATAAAGTCACCAGTCAGCCCCAGCACCCTTACACGCAGCGGCTGTTCTTTGCCGCACCCGTGGCCAACCCGAAGGCGCAGGCTCACCGCCGGGAGGAGCGCCGCCAGCTGCTCGCGACGCAAAACGCGTAGGGCACGGACCTAACGCGCAGAACAGTCGCGTCGGTATCGACGCCAGCAGAACAACGAAGAAGCCACCGAACACGCTCGTAACCTGGCCCGTGCGGTGGGAGGAGCTCCGCGTGACTACGGACCCACAAAACCTGGAACAAGCAAAGGCAACAGAGTGACAAACATCCTCTTGATCACCGCCGACGACATGGACGGCAACACTCCCGGCTCGTTCGGAGGCCCAGGTGACGCCACCCCCAACCTCGACCGGCTTGCCGGTGATGGGATGGTGTTCGGTCGCGCCCACGTACCGGCAGCGGTTTGCCAGCCAAGTCGCTCGGCCCTGATGACGGGGCTGTGGCCACACCGCAACGGCGCCGAAGGATTCGAACCCATCAACGACGGCATCGGCGTTATCAACGACCAACTGAAGCGGGCCGGATACAGGGTGGGGATCCTCGGAAAAGTTGGACACATCCAACCAGTTGAGCGATTCGATTGGGACATGGCGGTCGATATGCGCCAGCTGGGGCTCGGTCGGAGTCCCGAGGCCTACGGCACCCGTGCCGAGGAATTCATCACCGAAGCCTCCAAAGACGGCCACCCCTGGTTCCTGATGGCAAACGCGCACGATCCGCACCGCCCCTTCCACGGCAGTGCGGCAGAGCGCGAACTCTGGTCTGAGGAGGAACGGAGCGAATACCCCGAGCCGTCCAAGGTGTTTCGTGCCGACGAAGTGGACGTCCCCGGTTTCCTTCCCGACATACCCGGGGTCCGTCAGGAATACGCTGAATACCTCAGCTCATCGCGCCGGTGCGACGACGTCGTGGGAGCTGTTCTCGCCGCGCTGGATCGAAGCGGGGCAGCCCACCATACCCTCGTGATTTTTCTGTCCGACAACGGCATGGCGTTCCCGTTCGCTAAAGCGAACTGCTACCTCCGGAGTACCCTCACCCCTCTCATCGTCCGCTGGCCCGGCGTGACCACCCCGGGGAGCAGCAACGACGAGGCCTTCGTCAACATGCTGGACCTCTTCCCCACCTTCTGCGACGCCGCCGGTGTTCCCGTGCCCGAAGGTCTCGACGGCACCTCACTCACCAAGCTCCTCACTGGCAGGAGCGAAGAAGGACGGGACAGGGTTTTCACTGTCTTCCACGAAACCTCGGCCAAGCAGCGTTTCGAGATGCGCTGCGTTCAGGACACCCGGTACGGGTATATCTGGAACGGATGGGCCGAAGGCGGCGCCCAGTACCGCGCCGAGAATATGTGGGGCCTCTCATGGCCGGCAATGCTTGAGGCGGCCGAAAAGGACCAGGCCATCCGCCAACGGGCCGACTTCTACCTCACACGGGCACGGGAAGAGTTGTACGACCTGGCGGCCGACCCCGAATGCCTCATCAACGTCGCAGGCAATCCGGACCTCGAACCAGTCCTCACCCGCACAAGAAACAGCCTCTCCCGCTGGATGACCACCACAGGCGATCCAATGACCGCAGAATTCCACACGGGAATCGGCCTGGACGTTGACCAGACGGCCACCCCGGCCCCATGAGCGCTCCTAACATCGTGTGGATTTCCACGCATGACATCAACCCGGACCTTGGCTGTTATGCCGGGGAATGGCCGGGCGCCGAGTACGCGCACACCCCTAACCTGGACCGCCTGGCGGCCAACGGCGCCCGGTTCGACCGGGCATTCGCCGCTGCACCCGTTTGCGCGCCCGCCCGGTCAGCGATCATGACAGGCTGTTTTCCGAATGCCATCGGCACCATGCACATGCGCACAAAGGCCGTCCCGCCGCCTGAGGTGAAGCTCTTGCCCCAATATTTCCGGGAAGCAGGCTACTACTGCACCAACAACTACTTCACGGACTTTCAGGTGGACGTCCCACCGCTTGTTTTTGACGAGTGCAGTCCCTCGGCGCATTGGCGCAACAGGCCGGACAAAGACATGCCGTTCTTTGCAGCGTTCCACGGAATGACAACCCACGAGTCCCAGATATATCTCAATGAGGAGTCCTTCCTACGGTCGACCTCAAACGTCGCCCTACAGGACCGGCACGAGCCATCGACCGCTCCGCTACCGCCCTACTACCCCGATACGGAGGTCTTCCGGAAAGCCTGGGTCCGCTACGCCGACCTCATTACAGAGATGGACCACTGGGTCGGTGGCATCCTGGACCAACTGGAAGAAGACGGTCTGACCGAGAACACCCTGGTGGTCTTCTGGAGCGACCACGGCAGGGGAATGCCCCGCGCCAAACGCTGGGCGACCGAAGCGGGCCTCCGGGTACCCCTAATCATCCGGTGGCCCGGTGTCATCGGCCCCGGCACCGTCCGCACGGACCTTGTTCACACGATGGATCTTGCTCCCACAATGCTTGATGTCACCGGGCTGGGCACTCCGGCGCACATGCACGGCAAAGCGCTCCTGAAACCCGATGGCACCTTCACCAACCCAAACACCTACATCTATGGCGGCCGGGACCGGATGGACGAGTCAGAAGACACCTCCCGGACAATCCGCGACCCAAGGTACCGCTACGTCCGGAACTTCCATCCGGACCGCTCGCCCATGCCCCACATCGACTACCCCGACCATACAGCCACGTGGGCGGAACTCAGGCGGCTCAGGGGGGAAGAAGCCAGGCAGTTGGCCTGCGGCGAACTGCCCAGTCACTTGAGTGCCCTTCAGCGGAGCCTCGTGGCGGCGTCCAAACCCGCTGAGGAACTCTACGATCTCGAGCAGGACCCCCACGAGACCACGAACCTCGTCCACGAGCCTGAGCACAGGAAAGCCTTGGTCCGGATGAGGAAAGCACTCAAGGTCTGGCAAGACGACATACAGGATCTTGGCATGATGCCGGAACCCCACCTAATGGAAACCTGGCGGTCGGACGGTCGGGCTCCCGTGGTCGCAACTCCCACGCTGTCAGTAACGCAGGAGGGAGTGATGGCCACTTGCTCGACCCCCGGCGCCTCCATCGGATGGACTGCATTGCCCCAGCAGGAACAAACACCCCGGAAACTCATGGACAGGGTGACAGGGAGCCCCGAGGAAGACGGCCGGACCTGGAACCTCTACACCGCCCCAATACCGACCGGTGAGGCCAAAGTACTGAGGTTCAAAGCCTGGCGCCTCGGCTTTCGCCCAAGTGACGAAAGCCTGCTACCGGGGCCAGGACGCGAGTCCACCAAAGACATAGAAGGAGGACGGCTCCAAGAGAAGCCGCCGGTCCCCAGCGCGAACATCAATCTGCAGTGAAAGAAGGAACCATGGAAATCATCACCGTCGATCAGCGCCTTGAAGCGCTGACCCAGGAGCTGACCCTGGAGGAGAAGGTCCGGCTGCTTACCGGACGTGATTTTTGGACGACATGGCCGATGGAGAAGATCGGCTTGCGGAGGATCCTGGTCTCTGACGGTCCGACCGGCGTGCGGGGCGAGGCCTGGGACGAACGTCAGCCCTCCGTCAACTTTCCCTCCGCCACGGCGATCAGCTCCACCTGGGACCCGTCTATGGCCGACCGGCTGGGCGCGGCATCCGCGGTGGAGGCCCGGCGCAAAGGCGTCGACGTTGTTCTCGGCCCGACGATCAACCTGCACCGTTCCCCGCTGGGCGGTAGGCACTTCGAGGCCTTCAGCGAAGACCCCGTCCTGACCGCTGAACTCGCCGCCGCGTATGTGAACGGAGTGCAGCGCAACGGCGTCGGTGCCACCCCCAAGCACTACGTCGCGAACGATTCCGAAACCGACCGCTTCACCGTTGACGTGCAAGTCGATGAGCGGCCTCTGCGGGAGGTCTACCTGCTGGCATTCGAAAAAGCCATCGTCGAGTCCCAGGCCTGGCTGGTGATGAGCGCCTACAACTCCATCAACGGCACTACGGCCACAGAGAACGACCTGCTGGAAACCCCGCTCAACACCGAATGGGGCTTCGACGGTGTAGTGATCAGCGACTGGACGGCGGTCCGCACCATTGATTCCGCCCGCGCTTCCCAGGATCTGGTCATGCCCGGCCCGGACGGACCCTGGGGCGAGGCCCTCGTCGCCGCCGTCCGGGCTGGGGAAATCCCGGAAGCAAGTGTTGACCGGAAGGTCCTGCGGATCCTGCAACTCGCCGCCCGCGTCGGCGCCCTGGAGGGCTTCGAACCGGCCCAGGCAGAACCAATGGACCTCGAAGACCTGATCGCGTTCACCCGGGAAGCCTCCGCCGCCGGCACCGTGATGGTGAAGAACGACGGCGTGCTGCCGCTGAATCGTGCCGCTACGGGAACCGTGGCCGTCATCGGACACAACGCCAAGCACGCCAGGACCCAGGGCGGCGGCTCAGCAACGGTCCTGCCGGAGAAGACCGTCTCACCCCTGCAGGGCATCCGCGCCCGGTTCGGAAATGACAATGTCACCTACAGCATCGGCGCCATCGTCCAGGAAGGCGTTGTCGAACTGCCTCTGGACCAGACCACCAACCCCTCCACCGGCGAACCCGGCCTGCGGGTGAGCTTCCTCGACGACGCAGGCCATGAATTGTTCACGGAGGACCGCCGTTCCACGGCCTTGGTCTGGTTCGGTGGTGACGCGCCGGTCCGGGAATCCTCCGCCGTCCGGCTGCACACCGTCTTTACCCCGAACGAGTCCGGGACGGTCCGACTCGGTGCGGCCACCGTCGGTCAGACGCGCGTCTACGTCAACAATGCCCTTGTGCATGAAGGGAACATCAAGGTCGATGGCAAGGACATCGCCGAGTCTTTTCTCGCTCCACCGTCCTCGTCGGTCGAGATCCCCGTGAGCGCAGGTGTTCCCTTGGACGTCCTGGTGGAACTGAACACAGCTGACCGCACCGGACCTCTGGATAACGCCCTCAGTATCACGCTCGGTACCGAACCAGCCGATACGGACTCTGAGGTGTTGATCATCGAGGCCGTCAAGGCCGCGCGCGAAGCCGATGTCGCCGTCGTCGTGGTCGGCACGAACTCCCGCGTCGAATCCGAAGGTTACGACCGCACCACCCTGGACCTTCCCGGAATGCAGGACCGGCTGGTGCACGCCGTCGCGGCCGCAAACCCGCGCACCATCGTCATCGTCAACGCGGGCTCACCGGTGATCATGCCGTGGCGGCACGAAGTCGCGGCGATCCTGATCGGCTACTTCGGCGGCCAGGAATTCGGCAACGCTCTCACCGACATCATCACCGGCACCGCCGAACCGGGCGGCCGACTGCCCACCACATGGCCCGCCACCCAAGGCACCGTACCGGTGATCAAAACCACCCCCGACGCCCATGGAAAACTCCGCTACGACGAAGGCATCCACGTCGGCTACCGCGCCTGGCTCAAAACAGAGGCCACACCGGCCTACGAATTCGGCTACGGACTCGGCTACACCACCTGGAAACTCAACACGGCCAACGCACCAGCGCACCCCGTCACGCCAGGCGAAGCCATCCCCGTAACCTTCACTCTGACCAACACGGGCGAACGTTTCGGCAAGCAGGTAGTGCAGGTCTACGCCGAAAAGAAGGACTCCGCCGTCGAACGCCCCGTCCGTTGGTTGGTGGCCTTCGCACCCGTCTGGGCCCGACCCGGTGAGACCGTCACCGCGACAGTGAAAGTACCCACCCGACTGCTGGCTTACTGGGACAACGGATGGACCTACGAAACAGGCGAGCACACCCTGCGCTTCGGGACATCAGTGAGCGACCTTCCCCTACAGCACAAGGTTTACCTGTCCGGAGACGGTGTACCGGCATGAGAGGGGCAATGAAAGCCAGACACCATCTGAACCAGAGCGAACCACGCGCTGACGCCGCCGGTACACACAGCGAAGGAGAGCGGCACCCCGGAATGCTCGAAGTCCATGCAGCCACGGCTGAAGAACTGGACCAGAAGCTGAAGGAAGCGATCGACATCGTTGCCCGGGCGGCGGCGCATCATCACATCGGCGTCCTCGTCACACCGACAGGTCCCGCCAGGTACATCGTTCGCGCCCACCCTGCCGTCCCGTACGGCATGGTCCGACAGCAGCCAGCGTAATCCGGCCCGTGCACGCGCCCCAAGAACTTAGGAAGGAAGAAGATGTCAAAGACGAACATCATCTTCATCATGTCCGATGACCACGCCGCACACGCGATTTCGGCCTACGGCAGCCGCGTCAACTCAACCCCCCACCTGGACCGGATCGCCGAAGGCGGCATGCGCCTGGACGCCGTCTACTGCACAAACTCCATCTGCAGCCCTTCACGGGCGTCCATACTCACCGGCACCTACAGCCACATCAACGGTGTCTCTTCGATCTGGACAGAAATGGACTATCGCGTACCCACCTTCGTGGACGTGCTCCACGGGCAGGGATACAAAACCGCGCTCTTCGGAAAGTGGCACCTCGGTGAGCACGGCAATGCTTTGCCCCGAGGATTCGACGACTGGAAGATCTTCCCGGGGCAGGGAGACTATATCGACCCGGAAATGATTGATCAGAGCGGCAGCATTACCGTGCCTGGCTACGCGACGGACATTGTCACGGACCTCTCCCTTGATTGGCTGGACGGGCTGACGGGGGAGGAGCCCTTCTGCATGCTCGTCCATCACAAAGCCCCGCACCGCCCGTGGATTCCGGACGAGAAACACAAGCACCTGTACGCAGACGGGCAAATCCCTGAGCCGGAAACCTTCTTCGACGACTACGCCACCCGCAGCCAAGCGGTCCGGAACGTCCACATGACCATCGCCGATGACATGGGCGCCGATGACCTCAAGACCGAAGTCCCCGAAGAGCTGCGCGGACCCGAAAACCGGGAAGCAAGGATGCGGTGGAAGTACCAGATTTATATGCGTGACTACCTGCAGTGCATTCAGTCCATCGACGACAATGTCGGCAGGCTTCTGGACTACCTTGACGAGCGAGGACTGGCGGAGAACACCCTTGTCGTTTACACCTCAGATCAAGGGTTCTTCCTGGGCGACCACGGCTGGTTCGACAAGCGCCTCATGTTCGACCAGTCGCTGCAAATGCCGATGCTCATGAAATGGCCGGCCGAGATCTCCGCCGGAAGCCGCTGCGAGGCCATCATCACCAACGTTGACTTTGCGGCGACATTCCTCGACATCGCAGGAATCGATGCAGGAAATGCACTTCCGACCTCCCAGGGCCGCAGTTTCCGGCCCCTCCTTCGCGGCGAACAAATTGAGGACTGGCCGGACGCCGCCTACTACCGCTATTGGGAGCACGATGACCCCATCCATGCAGCCCCAGGTCATTACGGCATACGCACGGCCGACCACAAGCTCATCCACTACTACGGTGCCGGGCTTGACGTCCCAGGCGCTTCGAACCGGGAATTCGATGCCGAATGGGAACTGTACGACCTCCGCAAGGACCCGACAGAGGTCCTAAACGTAGCCGACGACCCCGCCTACGCCACCATCCGGGACGAACTGGAACAAAAACTCGCTGAATACCAGCAGCACTACCGCGACGAACCTTACACCGGACCCGACACACCACACCCCGCATGGGGCCCCCACGACGCCGGCACGCTTGAACGCGTCGAAACCTACGTTCAAGCACTCAGAGCGTCCAGCTAGTACCCAGCTTTCGGGAGGTCGGTCCGGCCGGAACCGGCCTCCCAAATGTCGACACCCAATCAGGTAGGAGTCCCCTGCGACTCAGGCTGTTTCCATTCAACGATTGACGCGGACCCCCGGAACACTAATCACCGCGTCGTGTTTCGCCGGGGAAAACATCCGGAGGGCCGGGATGACGGGCTGTTCGTTGTAGCCGGGGGTCCCGCTGCGCATCTCTTCATCTTGTGTACGAGATTGTGCCGTTCTGGATAACGCACTCAGGCTTGTTGAGCGCATGGATGTCAGCCGTTGGATCTCCTTTAACCATTATCAGATCGGCGATCAGCCCTTCAGTTATGGATCCGATTTGGCTGTCCATTCCCACTGCTTGTGCCGACCCCTTGGTAGCTGAGGAGAGTGCCTCTGCGGGGGTCAGCCCGAGCGATACAAGTAGTGCCATTTCTTGTGCGATCGATCCGTGAGGGTTGTAAGGGGTGCCTCCGTCAGTTCCCGCCGCCAGCCGGACCCCGGCCTCATGGGCTGTGCGGAAGCTTCGTTCATGATTACCCCAGGCCCGAAGAGCCTTTTCCTTCATCCACTCCGGCAATAGGTCGGCTTTGGCTAGGAGCTGGTTGGTGGCGCTGAGCGTTGGAACCAGCATGGTGCCAGACTGCACCATTCGCTGGCACAGGGATTCGTCCAGTTCAACCCCGTGTTCGAGTGAGTCAACTCCGGCTTCAACAGCGTTTCTCGCCCCTTCGAGGCCTGTCGCGTGCGCTGTTACTTTCTTGCCGGCATGGTGTGCGGTCCGTACGATGGCGCCCAATTCTTCTGGCATGAGGGCTGTTTGCCCGGGTTGAACTCCCTTTGTCACGATCCCTCCGGTGGCCATCAGTTTAATGAAGTCCGCGCCCTTGGATAGTGCTTGACGGGTCTGGAGAATGGCGGAGTCTACGCCGTCCACGAGACGCCCGATCTGGCTTCCGTGTCCGCCGGTCATTGTCAACATTCGGCCGGCGGGAAGCACTCGAGGACCTGGGATCAATCCTTCCCTCTGCGCCTGGGACAGGCCGACAGCGAGATCATGTGGTGAACCGCAGTCCCTCACAGTAGTCACACCAGCTTCAAGATGCATTCGCAGCGAAGTCACGGCGATGGCTGTAAGGAATGAAGATGATTCCGGAGTGTTTTCGAAGCGCTCGGGAAGGCTGTCGTAAAAAAGGTGCGTGTGGCAGTCGATCAGGCCTGGCAGAACTGTAGAGCCTTTGCCATCAATGACCACGCCGTCTCGTTCGTCGGCCTTGGAGGTCATTGAGGCCTTGGTGACCTCAACTATGAGGTTGCCTCGGATGATCACCTTAGACTCAGGGCGCATTTGAAGTGTTTCCGTGTCGAAGATGTCGACGTTATTGAGCACTAGTTGTTTCAACGAGGCCTTCCTTGGGCTGTAAGTCGTAGTTGGGGTTTGTCCCTGCGGGACCAAACATCATTTCCATCTGCAGTTGGTGCCGTTCGCGTACGACTTCTGCAATCCGTTCCTCGTTACGCGCAGTCACCGCGCTGAGCAGCCGGTCGTAATGATCAAGTGTCTGGGCCCGCCGCCGGGGAGTGAACTCTTCCAAATAGCCATCGTGGGCGAAGACAAACGAGAGAAGGTTGAGAAGGTGCGAGAACTGGCGCTTTAAGAATCGGTTTTTTGTTATGGTTGCCGCGAGGATGTGCACGTGCACTGTCCGCTCTGCAAATTCCATGGTTGATTCCTCCGGATGGGCATGGAGCCTGTCCACCTTTAGCGCCAACCGGTGCAAGTCTTCCCCGCTGGCTCGCCTGCTGGCGAGGACCAGGATTTCGCGTTCCAAGGTTGTCCAAGCTTCGACAAGGTACGGCAGATCGGATTTGGGGATAGGGTCGTAGAGCGATTCGAGCGCTTCGGGCACTCGACCCAAGCTCAAAACGGTAATTCCCCCGTTGCGTCCCCTGTTAACTTGGACGACTCCAGCGGCTTCGAGGCGGTCGATGGCGGCGCGTACGTTTGTATGACCGACTCCCAGTTCTGTTGCGAGGTCCCGCAGGGCTGGAAGTTTGCTGCCCACGTCGTAAACGCCAGCTCTGAGGTCATCCACGATGAGGATGAGGGCTTCATCCGCCATCGTGGCGATGCGGCCAATTCGGTCCATCGTGGGTGCCTTAGCCGTCTCGTTGCCGTTCATCTTGTCCTTCTATGGGTTTCCGGTCATTGCTGCGCCAGTGATCCACATGACGAGGTCTTCTACGGATGAGCGCCTGGTATGAAGGTTTGCGATTAGCCTTCCTTGAAACATGACCAGGGCCCTGTCAGCTATCTCGTGGACTTGTGGAATGTTATGGCTTACAAGAAGGACGCCAATGCCCTGGCGGGCAATTTCTCTGATCAGTTCGCCAACCTGATGCTGCTCCTCCACTCCGAGCGCAGCTGTCGGTTCATCCATGATCACGACCTTACTTCCCCAGGTTGCCGCCCGTGCTACGGCGACGGCTTGGCGTTGGCCACCCGAAAGATCCTGGCACTTTGTGCGTACCGAGGGCACCCGAATGCTTAGCCCGGCCAGTTCAGCGGCGGAACGTTTGTCCATTGCTTTGTAGTCCAACATGCCCAGTATTCCGCCCAGCACTGTTTTTCGGATTTCCCTTCCGAGGAATATGTTGGCGGCAATGCTTAGATTGGGGGCCAAGGCCAGATCCTGGTATACCGTTTCGATGCCTGACTCCCGGGCATCATGGGAGGATCTCATGGAAGTCGGAGTGCCTTGGACGTAAACGGAGCCGGTTGTGGGTGCGATTGCACCGGACAACAGCTTCACCGTAGTGGATTTCCCGGCGCCGTTGTCGCCCACCAAGGCTACAATTTCGCCCGGTGCAATGTCGAAGCTGACGCCGGCTAGGGCGGTTACCGCTCCATAGCGCTTACCGAGGTTGCGGGCCGAGAGTGCGCTGCCCGCCATTGGCGGTTCGTCCCCCGATGGAATCGGTAGAAGGGCGTTCATGTCTCCTCCTTGAATAGGTTCATGAATCGTTGTGGGAGCTTTCATCAGGAACCTGCCAATCCGAGCTTCTGCAGTACACCTGTGTCGAGCAGGTATTTGCTGCTTTCGTCGGGTGCAGGGGCCTTGATGGCGATTCCATCCTTGAAGAACTCGTCAACGTTCTCTTTCGTGAGGGTGTTTTGGGGGGCAACAGTCAGTTCGGGCGGCGTGTGTCCGTCCATCATCGCTTTTGCCATGGCAAGTGAGTAGCCAGCCCAGTAGTTCAAGTAGACGGCACCTTCGGAGATCCAGATGGGGTTTTCGCGCAGATTTTTGAGGCCGTCGGGCGAAGATCCCGTTGATGCCAGCAAGGCATCATTTGTTCGGCCCGTACTTTCAAGAGCGGCAAGGACTCCGAGGGCTTCGTCGTCGTTCACGGTGGTGATAGCGAGATGCCGTCCCGGTGGGATCAGCTGCAGGGCATCCCGAAGGGCGGTGGAGGAGTCGGCCAAAGTCGCTTTTCCGTCGATCTGGACGAAGTTCTCACCTATCGTCGTGGTACTTGACGTGATGTCCTCTTTGGGCGTCCTGGTCAGGCCTGGGAACTTGGAGCTGAATGCCTCGTATGAGCTGCTTGCCAGGCCTTGGGGATTCGATCCGCCGGCAGCGTAGTTCACCGCGATGAAGGTGGTGTCGTTGGCAGTCCAGCCACGTTTGACTGCTTCGGCCGCGAGGTTGGAGCCAGCGTCAGCGCCGTACTTTTCGTTTGAGATGTTGAAAAGACTGCATCCCTCGATTGCGGTGTTCATGGCGATGCATTTCTTTCCTGCGGCAGCGAAGGTTTGCGAGATCGCGGGCTGTACTCCGTCCACAGATGTGAAGTCGATGAGCACGTCGGCCTCGCTGTCTGCCATCAGCTTCGCGTTATTCAAAGATGCACTGGCGTCAAAGGCATTGTCGTAAGTCTCGATGCCCCACTGAAGCTTCTGGGCGTACGTTTTGAAGCTGTCCGATATTGGTCGGAACTGAGATGCCTGGTCTGAAATGTTAGCGAAGGCCACGTGGACGCTGTCGTCCTCTGCGGACTGACTGCTCGATCCTGCAGAGCAAGCGGGCACCGCCACCAGCAGCAGCGCCGTGAAGAGGCCTGCGGAAGTGGTCGTTGTCATGCGCGCTGGGCTGAAAGCTGGCTTTTTTCCCATTGTTTTCTGGTCCATTTCGATTTGTCGTCAGGATTCGTTGTTCCGGGAGAATGAATCCCTGATTTTAGTAAGGCCGACGGCCAGAAGTAGAACCGCTCCGGTGATGATGGTTTGGTAAAAGGTGTTGATCTGGAGCAAGTTGAGGCCGTTCGCGATGACGCCTAGCAGGAGTGACCCCAGAACTGTTCCCAGGATCGTTCCGCGTCCTCCGTAGAGAGCTGCTCCTCCGAGGATGACCGCGGTGATTGTGGAGAGCGGGGCGTTGGAATATGAAGTGGGAGATGCTGCTTGCAGTTGGCTGGCGGCAATCACTCCGGCGAATGCGGCGAAGCAGCCAGAGGCGATGTAGATGGAGGTAGTGGCCCGGTCGGCCCTAATTCCCGCCCTGCGAACAGCTTCCCTGCTCCCTCCCAGGGCATACATGATTCGGCCCCAGATGGTGTAGTGCAGTATGAGCGTGGTCAGCAGTGCAAGACCAATGAACATAACTACGTCCCAGGTGAGACGGCCGAAGACTGGCCCGGTGAGTCCCTTAGCGGCCGGGCTGCTGACGATTGTCGTTACTCCATTGTTGAACAGAAAGGCTGCGCCACCTGCTACCGAAAGGGTTCCCAGTGTCGTGATCAGGGGATTCACCTTCAGTTTGGTGATGAAGAACCCGTTGACGAGCCCTACGGCGGCTCCGATCGCTAGGGCAGCGAAAATGGCAACAACAACGCCGACGGGCCCCGGTACTGTGTTTACAGTGGTGGCGAAGACGATCCCGGCCAGGGGAAGAACTCCCCCGATTGAGAGATCAAAGCCTCCTGTAATGATGGCTAGAGTTTGTCCAATTGAAGCTATGCACAGCACGGCCATGGCCTGGAAGATGGCTACGACGTTTCCAGTGCTTAAGAATCGATTGCTTGTCAACGCCAGGACTGCGCAGAGCAATACCAGTACTGCGACGAGAATCGTCATGTGAAGAGCGTCTTCTCCAGCCAGCTGCCGCAGGCGGTGCATGACCTTCTCACGCGTGCTCGTGTTTTCCGGGAGGCCAGGGCGGTGCAACCGTGGTTCGGCCGCTCCGGCAGAGGTTTGCGCCATGGAAATGCTACCTATCTGTTAGAGACTGTTAATCCTTGTTTGTCGCCCGGAGAAGGGTTCATATTCAAAATCGAAGTTGAACCTTGAGGGCCCGCCGAGAGCAAGTCCCTCCGGGCTGAGCCAACGTTCGTCGCAGGGGAGTGCAACAACCCGCACTTTGTATCCGTAGCGAACGTTTTCGGTTGTGAGTGCAAGACCGCTGGTGTCATCAATGATGGAAATTATGTCCGGTGCTGAGGCCAGGACCCTCTCCGGCGTCCGCGCGGACAGGTTTTCGTTGATGACGACGATCTGGAGTCTGTCGCCTTTGTATGAACCCGTTCCTTCGATGGATACCAATCCTTTTCCGAAGGCTCCCTCGATGTCCTGGCGCAGTGCTGTTATCCGTCCTTCAAATATCTGTGTCCCGCCAGTGAAGTCCAAAACCTCTGCCCAGGACGCTTCGACGTCAAGGGATGCATTTCGGAGGATCTTGCCAATTTCCTCCGCCTTGGTGAGGGTTCCCGGTACAAGTGCGTTTCTCAACTCGCCGGCGGTGTTGCACATCGCCGCTGCTCCGACTGCCGCACCAAACTGGAGTGAAACGATCCGGCCGATGTTTTCACTGATTCGTCCGTCATCGGTTGCAACGGATACCTCAGTACCGTGATCGTCAGCCACTACTAAGGGGGCCATTGGGTATCCGGCGAGGTTGGTAAGGGTCATATCCGTTTCTGGGTACGCCCTTCCCATCGTGTCGGCGTCGACGACTGACAATCCCATCTTTGCCGCCAGGCCGATCGGCAGAAGCGAGTTCACACCGCCAATTTCGCCGGCGAACAACGCGCTGATCCTCTTTCCTGTCAGCCGTTGTAAACCGGCAAGAGCGCGTTCGAGTTCCACGCCGAACGGAAACTTCTCAAGAAGGGCAAGGGGTGCACCAATAAGGAAGGGTGTACTGAGCACCGCTTCTTCAGGTAGTTCGTTGAGTTCCAGCAGGGGAACGGGACCAAATTCTGACAGATAGGCCGAGGCAGCTAAGGCGCCTCGGTAGGGGTCACCCCCACCCCCTGAGGCCAATACGGCCGACCCTCTTGCGATGTTCTCAACTGAGAAGTGGTCGAGCATCCTCATTGTCTTGCCGTTCCTTTCCTTGAGGCTGGATGTTCATTACGGAGCGACACGCAGGTCAGCGTACGCGTCCATTGGCACAGCTCCGACGGCCCTGATTCGGATGCGCGCTGCGCTTTCGGTGAGGTAGTTCAACGTGATGACGTCTTCTTCCACAATCTGGATACTTGCCGGATCAGCCCCCGCAGCGATTGCTGTGGAGATCGCGGCCTGCCGACAGGTCTCGACAGTGGCCTCTCGATCTACGCCCAGAGCGACAACGCGGTCGATTTCGCCGGACACTTGGGGGATTGCTGCGCCCACAGCATTAGCGACCTGGAAGTAGTCGGGAACGACACAGTGGGATGGCTCGCGCAACCGGTAAGGGTCGACAATCAGTGACCCTCCGCCTACGAGGATCACCGGCAAGGGCTCTGCAGATCCCCTCACCACAGCGATTAGCGAGTCGATTCTCTCGTGCCAGTCCTCGACGGAGGATTGAACGAAATCTTTATCGAGTCCGGCAACTTTGGAAGCATCACCCACGGCGGCGATGCCGGCGGCGACTGCCACGTCTGTGGCCGTGACTTCTGTTCCCCCGAAGATGAGTGCCTTGCTGCTGATTTCATATCCGACTGACCTTGGGCCTACGGTGACCCCGTCCTCTGGCCCCTTCGTGATCAGACTGCCTCCGCCAATGCCTACCGATAGGACGTCGGGCATCCTGAAGTTGGTACGAATTCCCTCCACATTCAGTTCCGCCGCCGCTTCCCGGGGAAAGCCCCGGACCAAAGTGCCGGCGTCCGCTGTTGTTCCGCCGACATCCACCACAACCGCATCGTCGAGTCCCGAAAGAAATGCTGCACCGCGCATGCTGTTCGTCGGACCGGAGGCGAGAGTCCGCACGGGGTACTTGGTTGCGTACTCGGCGCTCATGACGGTGCCATCATTCTGGCTAATAAACAATGGCGCGTGGATTTCGGCGAGGGAGAGCGCGGAACGGAAGCGTGAAAATGTGCGGCCGGCGAGGTCCGTAAGCGCAGCGTTGATGATCGTTGCGCTCTCCCGCTCCAGCAGCCCGAGCCGGCCAATCTCGTGGGAGAGGGATATCGACGCGACAGGAATGAGTTCGTGGAGCAACTTTGCCACCTGTAGTTCCGCCTCGGGTGACACCGGGGAGAAGGGGGCGCACAGGGCGATATTCGAGATCCCCTTGGCCTTTATGGACTCCGCGATGGACACCACTTCGCTTAAGTCAACGTCGCTGATCGGCTGCCCATTGAAATTTGAGCCTCCATGGATCAGGTACGGGGCGAGCTGCACGGCATCCAGCATGTCATGGGGCCATCCGCCGGCGACCGGAATGCTGGTATTGGCTGGGAGGCAGATTCTGATCGCCGCCACACGCGACAGATGAGAACGCTCAACAAGGGCATTGGTGAAGTGCGTGGTACCTATCATGACGGCCTCAATCGAGGAATGGCTGACAGCCGTATCCTCCAGCAGTTCCGTCAGTGCAGCGACGATTCCCTCATCCACGTTCCGGGACGTCCTGGTCTTCACCCAGGAGATAACCTCGCTTCCCGACATCAGGACAGCGTCAGTGTTTGTCCCACCCACGTCCAGACCTACCCTGTACCGCTTCTCCACAACCGGCTTCACTTCTCACTCCATCGCTCGAAAAGTTCTAAGTGCTATCAATTATACGTTTTGTGACTCAAAGCGCTAGCCCTCAGCGTGCACAACTCCCATCTTTTTCGCGCCGTTACAAGAAGCCTTGACGCTGCAGCGCTCTTAAAGGTCTAATCAATAGTACTTTTGAGGCGTGCCTCACAAAGGTCCGTACTTGGCGATGGGAGAAACACAGTGGCCTTACTCAACGGCAAAACACCCACAGCGTGGTGGGAGGACTTTCTAAATGAACTTGTCATGGGCAAGACCGGCAATCAGGTAGAGGAGGATCTGGAAAAGTTCACGACCCCGGATTTCTGGAGGCAGGACTTTGACCGAATCATCGACAGGGCAATGCTGGGACACCACTGCGAGTTCGTCCGCTCACTTCCGGACGTCAACGAGATCGAAGTTGAAGTCCGTCATGCCAGCTTCGATGGCGAGTACTTCGCCGCCGACCATACTGTCGCTGGACCGGGCGGAAAGACCGGGCGGTACAAGATCGAGGTCCTAACCTTCGCCAAGATCGAAAACTCCCGTGCAGCATGGATTCGGGAGCTCTATTGGTCAGTTGAGGGAGAAGACACCTCGTGGACCGACGAATTCGAGACCTATCCAAAGTCAGCACCAACCTCATGAACGGCACTCCGGAGCGGGACATCCGAAAGGGTTGGCCGGCAAGGCCGCTCTGGCCAACGGCTTGCAAGCTCTGGGCACGCCGAGCGTGCCCAGGCCTGCCCCCTCGGAATTCACCGTCTGCCCGCCTAGTGGGTATCTCCGCTTGCAGGCACTGCCGCGCTTGAGTCTTTCCTGTCCGAAGTCACCCCATATCAAAACCGAAAGCAGTTCAAACGCATGAAACGACCCACATTAACAACACTCGCGGCCCTTGGCGCCGCCGTTCTAAGCCTCAGTGCCTGCAGCTCAGGCTCAACAGGCACGTCTGCTTCTGGCGAGACTAAAACGGTCTGGTATGCCGACGTTATGGATTCAAACCCCATGGCCAGTGCCATCGCTCAGGGCTTCTACGACACCCTCACCAAGAATGGCATCAAGATGACACGGTCCCTCGCCGTGGACTCGAACACCGGAGCGATCGATCTTTCTGTTCAATCCCAGGCGTTGACCAGGGCGCTGGCGTCGAGTCCGGATGCCGTGGCCTACTTCGTGCTTGACCCTTCCGCTTCGCGGCCCCAAATCAGTCAGGCGATGGATGCAGGCATCCCTGTATTCGCATCTTTCGGTAAGCCAGAATTCGACGTGAGCGCCTATATACCCCTAAACGACGACAACAACGGCTACGTCAGCGCGAAGTATCTCGCTGAACGCCTTCCGGCAGGCGCTGAGGTAGCGATACTTGGTGGCCCGGCCACCCCCAACGTCAAAGCCTTGGAGCAGGGCGCTCTCAGTGCATTCCAGGAGGCAGGCGTAAAAATCGTAGGTGATGTGGAACAACAGCGAAACCTCGACGACAATGCCGACGGAGGCAAGAAGGTTATGCAGGGCATCCTGCAGCGCTTCCCCAAGGTACAGGGGGTTTTTGCTTACAATGACGACTCCGCCATCGGTGCCATAGCTGCTGCCAAGCAGGCCGGCGCCGACGTCAAATTCACCAGCCGGAATGGGACCGCGGACGCTGTTGCTGCCGTCAAGTCAGGCGACCTTCTGGCTACCTGCGACCTCCAGCCAATCCAGTTTGGACAGTCGCTCGGTCAAGCAGTAGTGGACCAACTGAAGGGCAGCAGGAAGTACTCAAATTCCGAGCAGATCGCTGGCCCCGACACCTCAAAGTGCCTGATCACCCCCGAGAACGCCGGTTCGTGGAAGCCATATGACCAACAGCTGAACTACCGAACCATCCCTATGGGCTGATCTCCCATGACCACTCTGATAGGCCTTCAAAACGCCACTGTGGAGTATTCCGGCTCACGTGCGCTGAACCAGGTGAATTTGAGCGTCAACGCCGGAGACGTCCTTGCCATCGTAGGCGCCAACGGTTCCGGTAAGACAACTCTCCTGAGCGTCCTTACCGGGCAGCGGAAGCCCAGCGACGGGGCCGTTGTTGATAGTGACGGCGTCGTGGAACTGGCCAGCCCCGCTGATGCTTTGGCCCGTGGCATTGTCCTCGTTCCCCAAGAACCAATGATGGCACCAACACTCACAGCCTGGGAAAACCTGTTGCTGGGGCAGTGCAGACTGACAGGAGCAGCACCTGACCGGGCGGCAAGAGCTTCCGCCAAGGACAGGGTCAGGTCCGTCCTGCCTCATGTGGACCCCTTACGCCCTGTGGATGAACTGCGAAAGGCGGACCGGGCAGTTCTTGCACTGGAACGCGGGATGCTTGCCCAGCCCCGAGTTCTCGCCCTGGACGAACCAACTGCCGTCCTCGGAGAGCAAGGTGTTGCTCTGGTGGAATCGGCCACGCGGCAGGTGCGCGAGGCAGGGGGAGCGGTTGTCCTTGTCAGTCACCGACTACGGGACATTGTTCGTCTGGCCACACGAGTCGCGGTCCTGGTGGACGGGCGACTGGTTCTGGACCGCCCAGTCGGCGAGGTGTCAGTTGAGGAAATTGTGGATACCCTGGCCGCCGGACGTAGCGTGGCAACCCCAGCTCAGCAAGAACAGCGGAAAGCAGCACCAACCGGACGCGCTCTCCTTAGCCTCAGAACGACCCGTGCGCACTCCGGACTGGACATCCCGGACCTTTCAGTGCGGTCCGGTGAAATTGTCGGACTCGTAGGAATGGCAGGCAGCGGCAGGACTCGATTGTGCAAGCTCGTAGCCGGGGTGCAAGGCGGACGGCAGGGAGTCTATTTTCAAGGGTCGCCGCTGCCTTCCACTGCCGGGCGATGCCGCCGGAGCGGAATCGCATACATCCCTGAAGACAGACTCGCCGAAGGGATCTTTCCGACCCTTTCAGTCGCAAAAAACATCGAAATTGGCGATCTGGTCCAAAACTCGATGAGCAAATTCCTTGGATCCTCGCCCAGCCGTTTGCGGACAAACGCGGTCCTCAGGGATTACGGCGTCAAGTCACCATCCTTAACAGTGGATGTAACTGCGCTCAGCGGCGGAAACGCTCAACGAGTAATCGTGGCGCGGGAGCTAATGAACGAACCGGCCTTGCTTGTCGCCGACGAGCCCACCCAAGGTGTTGACCGCGTCGGACGTGGCGCGATTCACGCTACGCTTCGAGGCTACGCCTCCCGGGGAGGAGCCGTGCTCGTCGCCAGCTCTGACTTCGAAGAACTTCAGGAGCTCTGCGACCGCCTTTACGTTATGGCAGACGGGCGGATTGTCAGCCAAGAAACCCCCCAGGCCAGCTATTCCCGGCTGGTTGCTCTGGCCTCCGGCGTCATAGAGAACGCCCCAGCATGGACGGAACCAATGACATGACCAAGCTCGATATGGATATGAAAACGGCCGGCGTATCACTCTCCCGGGCACGTTCGTTGAACTCCCAGCTGACCGATCTGGTACTACCGCTGGCCCTTCTGGCACTGATCGTCTTCGGGATGACGTCATTCCCTTCCTTCGGTACAGCGGGAAACCTGCTCAACATCCTCACATTCTCGTCAATCCTGCTTATCGTCGCAGTCGGGGAAACCTTCGTAGTCATTGGCCGGGGAGTTGACTTGTCCGTAGGCTCAATGGTTGGGCTTTCGGGCGCCGTGATGGGCATCCTAATCCTGGACGGGTGGCATCCGCTCATAGCCGCCGTTGCGGCGTTGGTGCTGGGATGCTTGATCGGCTACGTCCATGGACTGCTGGTAGCGCGGCTCAGGATCTCTTTTCTCATCGTCACGCTTGGTAGCTTTTCCATCCTCCGCAGCCAAGCCCAGGTGTTGCTGGAGGGACAAAGCAAAACCGTCTCGATGCCCGTCATGGAGGCACTGGCGACCGGACGGATCGGTCCAGTTCCCAACCTTGTATTCGTCGCGGTCATTGTCTATGCCGTTTCTGTAGTCGTACTTCGCTGCACAGGTTACGGGAGGGCGCTTTACGCAGTAGGATCCAGCCCCGAGGCTGCCCGCCTGGCAGGTATACCCTCGGCACGGGTCACCATCATCGCATTCTGCATCAGCGCCGGTACTGCGGCTTTTGCCGGGTTGCTCACGGTAGGTTCTCTGGGTTCAGCCCAAACGACCGCCGGAACCGGCATGGAGATGGCTGCATTGAGTGCCGTTTTGCTGGGTGGAACCCGCTTTTCCGGAGGTTTCGGCAGTGCCACGCGCACGCTCTTCGGCGTGCTTTTCCTTGGCGTGCTCAATTCAATTCTTTACGCCGCAGGGGTGAGTTCATTCTGGCAGGGAACAGCCTCCGGGCTGGTGTTGATTGCCGCCGTTGCATTGGACCGCACCCGCAAAGACTGAGCGGGCAACAATAACTAGACAGAAAGAAGCGCCATGCCTTTACGCATTGGAATCGACGTAGGTGGAACCAACACTGACGCAGTCGTCCTGGACGGGGACCGCGTCATTGCAGCCACCAAGTCAAGCACCACGGACGATGTCACGAGCGGCATTTTGAACGCCCTTAGAGAGGTACTCGGGGAGGCCGACCCGGCCGCCGTATCTTCGGTTTTCATCGGAACCACTCATTTTATTAATGCAATCACCCAGGCAAAAGACCTTGAACCGGTAGCAGCAATCCGACTTGCTACCCCGCCTCAGACCCTGCTTCCAATGGTTGACTGGCCAGATCGGCTGCGGGCAGCGGTGGGCGGACATGTCTATGTGTGCGCCGGGGGCTCCCAGTTCAACGGTGCCGCACTGAACGACCTGGACGAGGAAGCGCTTAAGAGCGCTGCAGACGATATCAAATCCAAAGGCATCCGCCACATCGCTCTGAGCTCAGTCTTTTCAGTCGTTAATCCCGAAATTGAGCTCCAGGCTGAAGCGCTCTTGAAAACCTGGCTCCCCGGCGCTACCGTTACCCGATCCGCACTTATTGGGCGTGTAGGTCTGCTGGAACGTGAAAACGCAACGATTCTGAACGCGGCTCTCTTGGGATTGGCAGACCGGGTGATCGACGGACTGGAACGCGTCATCGCCGGTGTGGGTATTTCGGCCCCTATACTGCTTTCACAAAATGATGGCACGGTCATGGACCTTGACCGAGCACGAATGTTCCCCATCTTTACGATTGCGTCCGGACCCACAAATTCAATGCGGGGAGCGGCCCTCCTAACAGGAATCAAAGATGGGGTGGTGGTGGACGTTGGAGGCACCACATCCGACGTTGGCCTCCTTCAACACGGATTCCCACGTGAGTCAACGGTTGCCATCAGCATGGCCGGGGTACGTAATAACTTCCGTATCCCTGACGTACTTTCCCTCGCGCTAGGAGGCGGCACCACGATTTCCGCCAACGGTGAAGAAATCGGCCCCGAAAGCGTAGGATACCGGATTCGCAACGAAGCTCTCGTTTTTGGAGGCTCTACCCTCACCTTTACCGATATCGCCGTAGCAGCAGGTGTCAGAGGCATCGGTGTTCCCCAAGCCGTCGCAAGTATTTCCCAAGAAACCATTCAAAGGGTACTGGACACCGCCAGTGAGCGTCTGGTTCAAGCCATCGAAAGGGCGAAACTCTCCGGTAAGGACACGCCGATAATCGCTGTAGGGGGCGGCGCGCCGCTGCTTGCTGCGGTGCCAGGACTGGACGCACTCATAATCCCTGAGAACGCTGGTGTAGCCAACGCCGTCGGCGCCGCCTATGCAGAAGCAGGCGGTGAGGTTGATCGAGTTTATGCCTTGGAAGGCACCAACCGATCTGCTGTCCTACAACAAGCCAAGACAGAGGCCATGACGCGAGCAGTTGCTGCAGGAGCAGATCCGCAGTCTGTGCGAATCATTGAGGCCGAGGATGTGCCGCTCACCCACCTCCCAGGCGGATCAGCCGTTCAAGTGCGAGTGAAGGCTGTCGGACCCTTCTTGAACCAAATCGCAGTATTGGAAGGACACTAAACAATGCGCCTTATTGACGAACATGCGCTGGGTGACATCACCCTCGGTTCCACAGTTCTGGGCTCCGGAGGCGGCGGTGACCCATACGTGGGGATGCTCCTTGCCCGGGACGCCATCCGGAAACACGGACCCGTGCCCCTTGTGGAACTCGAAGAAGTTCCTGACGACGCCAATTTGGTATTCGTAGCTGGAATGGGTGCTCCAGGGGTGATGATCGAGAAGCTGCCCCGCTCAGCCGAATACGCCCGTGTGGTGCCGGCACTTGAACGACTGACTGGTCTGGCCTTTGACTATGTCTGCCCTGCTGAAGCGGGAGGACTCAACGCGGTTACTCCGTTTGCTGCCGCCGCTCCAGCAGGCATCCCGGTTGTAGATGCTGATGGAATGGGCAGAGCATTTCCCGCCCTGGAAATGGTCACGCCAACCCTGTATGGGGGATCCTGTACACCCATGGTCATGGTCGATGAACATGGCAACACCATGTACCTGGAGTCAACGTCCAACAAGTGGTCTGAGGCGTACGGAAGAGCCGCCGCACTGGCCAGCGGGGCGCAAACAGCCATGGCCCTGTATCCAATGACAGGAGCAGAAGCCAAACAACGTCTCGTACGAGGAGCCGTGACCCTGGCAGCCGAGTTGGGAGCCACTATCCGCCAGGCTCGCGCTCAGCACGCCTCCCCGGTAGACGCAGTATTGGCCAAACAAGCCGGCGTACTTCTTTTCACAGGAAAAGTTGAAGAAGTCGAACGGCGGAATGAACGTGGCTGGACAGTGGGGAAGGCCCATCTCAGTGGGCTGGATTCCGATACATCCTCCCGAATGACGCTGCACTTCCAGAACGAGAACCTTGCTGCCGAATTAAACAACAAGGTCGTCGCCACCAGCCCTGATCTCATCATGGCCATGGAGCTAGACAGCGGAGAGCCGATCCCCGTCGAGGCGATCCGCTACGGATACCGCGTAGCAGTCATAGGCCTTCCCTCCGACCCGCACTGGCGCACAGCAGCAGGCATCGAATTGGCGGGACCCCGCCGGTTCGGGTACGACATGGACTACTGCGCCGTTGAGGACTTCGCACGATAGACCCGCCATCCGCTGGCACGGATCCCCGGCGGCCACGATCCGAGCACCCAAATCGCATTGAAGGAATCGGCAGACAGTGGTTCAAATACCTCACTGCACTAGTGTCTTGGCAAGTCGTCACCGTTCGCCTTCCAGAGGAACCCAGAAATATAGGCGCTGGGAGGTCTTGCGTTGCAAATTCAAGCTCCGGGGGCCACAACCGGGTGATCAAAACGAAGCCCTAAGGCGAGACCAAGGAAGGAAGCGCAGTTTGCAATGCTCGGTATCAAATTCCTCTCAGCACTCAGCCCTGGAGACCGGGTTGAAGTTTACGGAAAGAGGCATCTCCTCTGGCGTGGATATGTGGAGACCATTGCACCAGAACTAGGCATCTTCTGGATTCAAACGGACGCATTCGAACGCCGGCTCCTCGACCTTGATGAGCACAACGTGTTCCGGCTGCGTCCGGAAGATACCTGAGAATTTTCCACGGCCGGCCCGCATGACCAGCGGCACGTTGTCAGCCCGCCCCGACCATGGACGCGAATGCGTGACTGAAGTGAAAAGCCGAAAACGGCCGACAACTCGCAAAGGAGAGATTGCGCTGTGCTGGGCCCCGGCGGTCTGGCGGCGTCCAGTACAGCACGAATTCTTCGATACCCTATCTTGCCGTATCGGCAAAAAAGTTTGCTTATGGTCGACCAATTGTTTGATGCTGGTGCCGTTCGGATAACAGAAGGAGTTCAGAATTGGGACAGGCAGTTAAACCACTGAAGGCTGGATACGACGTCGTCGTGGTGGGTGGAGGCGTTGCGGGTCTCAGCGCGGCCGTAACGCTCGGGCGTGCGCTTCGCACGGTCCTCGTCGTGGATTCCGGTGAGCCTCGTAACGCGCCAGCCGATGGCGTGCATGGTTACCTGACAAGGGAAGGCATGAATCCGCTTGCGCTGCAGGCTGCGGGGCGAATCGAGGCGGAGTCTTACGGCGCTACTGTTGTTCGGGCAGAGGCGGTATCGCTCAGGCCTACAACTAATGGGTTTGAAGTCGGGCTCGGAGACGGACGGCGCGTGACCGGGCGCCGTCTGCTCCTCACAACAGGTCTGGCCGATAGATTGCCTAACATTACAGGCCTGCAGGAGCAGTGGGGCAAAGGCGTAGTGCACTGCCCCTACTGCCACGGTTACGAGATAAGGCACCAACAAATTGGCGTACTGGGAACCGGCCCCATGTCTGTTCATCAGACGTTCCTGTTCCGCCAATGGTCCGACGACATCACCCTTTTCCTCAACGACACGGTGGCCCCAACAGAGGATGAGATGGCCCGGCTAGCCGCGAGGTCCGTGCGCGTGGTTGAAGGAGTGGTGGAGTCGGTGGACAACGAAACCGGTCTCCTGACCGGCGTGACTCTGAGCGACGGAACCCGGTTCGAACTGCAGGCTCTGGCCGTCGCCACCCGGATGGAAGCGCGTGCCAACCTACTAGAGCCCCTCGGCCTGCAAGTAGCGGAACACCCACTAGGCGCAGGTCATTTCATCGAAGCTGATCCGACGGGAGCCACATCAGTGGACGGTGTCTACGTCGCCGGCAATATCTCAAACCTCGCCGCCCAGGTGATCGTAGCGGCTGCGGAGGGAACAACCGCAGCCACAGCAATCAACGCCGGACTCATCGAAGAAGAAACGGCATTGGCAGTGAGAGCCCTCCGCAAACCATCTCCCACCGGCCGGAAGCTGACCTAACGAACCGGGTCCTTGGCAACGGGCTTGAATCCGCGGGCCATCCCAGCCTTTGACGATGAACTGCTCCTTGTTCTCGGGGCCCTCCGTAAATCGGCAACGTTCAAGGAATTGGACATGATAACTCTGCCTCGATGCCACGACACTCGTTGTCACAGCGATCGACGTCCAGAATCGATGAGGGTCTCGAACGCATGGTAAAGCCCTCCCACTTCAGAAGCCTTTGACGTCAGGTTTGGGTGTACTTCTGTGGTCGGGCAAGGCCCATACGGTCTGGAATATGCAGCAACATTGCTTCTGGTAGGAGTTGTGCTGGCTGAGAGAGGCGAGAAGGTGCGCGCACAAGGACGAAAGCGCCGGCATCGTTTTCCGACTACGTTTAGACTCCGTCCTTAGCGCCCAATTCTAGTAGGGCTCGTAGATTGTGTAGCCGCAGGGAAGATCGGGGGCGCTTTCCACGAGAAAGTCGCCAGGGTTGATTCGAGTTACCCGGATGCCCTGGTTGAGTGAAAGGCATCGGGAATGAGGCCCTCGACTGCCGAACCTAGTAGATCGTCAAGGGTGGCTACGTCGCGGGCTGTTACGCGGCGGATGAGCTGTGTCGTGTTGGTCATGCCTTCCTCGGGTCTTGTAGTGCGCGAGCGATTCTCTCGTCTAAATGAGGGCCCGCACAGAACGCCGATAATGGATATTCCGTCAAGCTGGCAAGAAGGCGCGCTTTCCATCACCGGGTCTTGGCGAGTATCAAGTTCGTTGCCGTGGCCATAACCCGGGGAACGCTGTGACGGTAATCGCGGCGCTCCTTGCCATGCATGGCAACGAGGGACGGTTCCTCATAGCCCGCGATGACGGCGGAGACAACCACGCCTTTAAAGCACAAGCCACAATCTGCCGAAGAGCACAGCTTGTCCGAGGATGATCGTGTGTGCCGCGGCCTTAGCTGCAAAAGAAACACGCCGTACCTTGGAACCATGCGCATTGTTGTCATCGGCGGCAGCGGTCACGTCGGCTCATTCCTCGTCCCGCGGCTGATTCGTGCCGGTCATGAAGTCATCAACATCAGCCGGGGAACCAGCGCGCCCTATACGGATCCGCCCGAGTGGCAGCAGGTCCGGCAGGTCATTGCGGACCGGGAGCAGGAGGACCGGGAGGGCACTTTTGGTGACCGGGTCGCGGAACTGGGTGCCGACGTCGTGGTTGACCTGGTCTGCTTCACGTTTGAGTCCGCAAGCGCGCTGGTCCGTCGTCTTCGCGGTGAGGTCGGGCACCTGCTGCATTGCGGTTCGATATGGCGATATGGCGCCAGCCTGAAGCTTCCAATCTCGGAGGGCTCAGATGCGGCGGCCGCGCCGAAGGATGAGTATGGCATCCAGAAAGGCGACATCGCCCGGATGCTGAAGGAAGAAACGGCGTCGGGCGGGCTGCCCACCACGTCCCTGCACCCGGGACACATTGTTGGACCGGGGTGGCTTCCGATTGGGCCGCTGGGAAACCTTGATCCCGCCGTTTGGCAGACGCTCTCGTCCGGGCAGCCGTTGCGCGTGCCGGGGAGCGGTGCAGAGCTGATGCATCACGTGCACGCCGACGATGTCGCACAGGCGTTCGAGCGGGCCATCGAGCATCGGGAAGCGGCGGCCGGGGAGGACTTCAACATTGTTGCTCCCACTGCGTTGACGGTTCGCGGCTATGTCGGGATTGCCGCGTCCTGGTTCGGCCAGTCGCCAAACCTTGAAACGGTTAGCTGGGAAGAGTTCCGCCGGGAAACTACGGCGGATTTCGCGGAGTCCAGTTGGAACCATCTATCCCGCAACCACTGCTTCAGCATCGAGAAAGCCAAGTCACTGCTTGGCTACGCGCCTCGGTACGAGCCGGAACAAGCCATCCATGAATCCCTGCGATGGCTCATCGAGCACGACAAACTCCGCGTCGCCGGCCGGCTTGGTGCTTTTGCGGGCTGAATCGTGGGGCGATCACCGCGTCGGCGCCGAGGAACGCCAATGAACCAGCCTCGTCGCCCTCAAGATTCCTCGGAAACGTCCAGGACGACGTGCACCGTGTCTCCGGCCTGAATGCCCGCGCGCGCCCTGACGGATTTCTTGACCGGCAGCAGGTAAGATCCGGTCCCGGCGTCGGGAAAGAGCGACGTGGGCCAGCTGCATCCGGAGATTTCTGCCGAGACCTTGACCGAGCCGAAGCCACGGCGGTGCGATCTTGTTTGTTCCCGGATGCTGTCAGCCACCTCTGCCGGCAGCGTGATGAAATGCCAGCCGGCTTCCCCCGGGTACAGCCACAGTTCTGCGTTGAATGAGTAGGTCCCGGCCACGGGACGAGTATGACATGCAAACCGGCGCCGCACCCCTGCCCCGAACGCCGCCACCCCACGTACCACCCAACCCATGTACAACCCCCGCCGCAACCCCGAAGCTTAAGAAGCACAAGGGGGAGCTACATGTACAAGGCGCCGAGCAAGGAAGTGACCGACACCCGGCTGGACCACGTGTTCTTCGTCCTGGGTGGCGCGGCGGCGGTGTGGCTCGCGTTCCTGTTGGTGGGCGAAAGTTTTCAGTTGGGCTGGGGCCAGGTGTGGTTCTACGTTGTCTTCTGGGCTTTCCTTGCGTACCTCCTGCTCCCAAGGCTCCATCGGATCCTGACCACCATCTACGTTCCGGGCTACTTCATCGGCCGGGCCCGCACCAGCGACGGTCTCCTCGGCGATCCGGTGAACGTCGCGCTGTTGGGTACCGAACCCCAAATCCACGCGATCATGCGCGCCGCCGGCTGGACCAAAGCGGACGACGTCACCTTGGGCAGCAGCCGCCGCATCATCAGTTCAACGATCTTCAAGCGCAGCTACCCGGAGGCGCCGGTGAGCCCGCTCCACCTGTTCGACCGTCAACAGGACTTCGCGTACCAGCAGGAAGTGGACAGCAACCCCGGCAAACGGCACCATGTACGCTTTTGGCGCTGCCCCGAAGGCTGGATGTTGCCCGGCGGACATAAAGTGGATTGGCTGGCCGCGGGAACCTACGACCGCAGCGTCGGCCTCTCCCTCTTCACCCTCCAGATCACGCACAAAATCGAGCAGAACACTGATGTGGAACGCGATCACATCGTTCGGACAGTAACCGCGGCGGAGCCTGCCGTGTCCGTGCATGTCATTGAGGACTTTTCCACTGGTTACCACTCCCGTAACGGCGGCGGCGACTCGATTTCCACCGACGGCGACCTCCCCATCATCGACGCCCGCCAGGTTCCCGTCCCCGCCGATCAACCAACCGCCCAAACGGACAGCCGTGACCGAAGGCCCGCCCCGACCATGATGGGCGCCGCCCTGGTCGTCGTCAGGGCGGTGGCAGCGTTGTCCTTGGCGGTCACCCTGTTGACCTCCTCCGGTGAACTCGCCGACATCACCTTGGGTGACGCTCCAGCCGACCCACAAAGCACGACGGCGGCAGTCACCTTCGTGGCGATCATCGTCCTGGTCTTTGGGCTGGGCGAGGTGTTCCTTGCGTGGCGGATTTTCCTGGGCAGCAACGCGGCCCGTGTGATCGCGATGGCACTCAGCTCGGTCTCGATCATTGTCCAGGCAATCGATGCTTCCACCGGGGCTACCAGCATCACCCTCGAAGCCGGCCTGGCAGGCCTCGCCACCGACATCCTTGTTCTCTTGGCACTGTCCAGCCAAAGGGCCAGGGTCTACGCCAAGAGGCAGAGGGTTCCGGCCGTTCCACCAACCTTGACAACCCGGCGTGCCTAGCAGGCTGTTCCTCCACGACCCACTTTGAGCTCAGGCGGCCAGCAACATGCCGTGGAATACGGCGTGCCACCGCCTGCGTCGGAGCAAAGTAGGTCGTGGCGGCACACCTCCCCAAACCAACCACCCTTAAACCCCCGACGGCGGCACTCACCTGAATTGCCGCCGTCGAGCATGACACCCAAATCCGTGGGGGACGCAAAAACGGGCTGGCGACACCTGGATGTGGGCGTCGCCAGCCCGTTAGCGTGGCGCAAACGAATATGCTACGCAGTAACGGCCAGGGCGTCGATCTCCACCAGCATGACCTCGTGCGGCAGGTCCACGAACACCGTGGTGCGGCTCGGCAGCTGGCCGCTGGGGACGTTCTCGCGGATGAATTCGCCGTAGACCTCGTTCATCGCTGCGAAGTCGTCGCGCGTGGTGAGGTAGACGCGAAACATGAGCACATCCTCAACGGAGGATCCGCCGGCTTCAAGGATGGCCTTGACGTTCTCCAGCGTGCGACGGGTCTGGACGCGGACGTCGCCCTCGCCGATGTACTGGTTGGTGGCGGGGTCCATGGGGCCCTGGCCGGAAACCTGGAACATGCCGCCCTTCTTGATGCCCTGCGAGAAAACGTGCGCTGGAGCAGGGGCGTTTTCGGTCAGTACTACGGTCTTTTCACTCATGCTGAGTTCCTTTCGTGGCTGATCCAGCCGAGGTCGCGGGAGATGGCCTCGGTGCTGGCTTTGAGGTCGGGCAGCAGCTCTAGCAGTCCTTCATAGCTGAGCATCACTACCGGTACGGAACAGGAGGCTGCGGCTACGACGGCGCCGCTTGCGTCGCGGATGGGGGTCGCGATGCAGTGCACGAATGCTTCGTGTTCGGCGTTGTCGTGGGCCCAACCCTGTTTCCTGACCTGCTCCAGTTCGGCCAGTAAGGCGTCCGGGGTGGTCAGGGTATTCTCGGTAACTTTCACGTAGTCCAGTCCGGCTGCGATCTTTTCCTGCCGGCTGCGCGGCATGTCGGCAAGGAGGACTTTGGACACAGCGGCCGAGTGCAGCGACGCAGTCAGGCCGATGCGCGAGTACATGCGGACCGGGTGGTGCGACTCGAATTTGTCGATGTACACCACCTCGTTCCCTTCAAACTCGGCGAGGTGCACGGTGTGTCCGGTCTTGCCGTTGAGTTCGGCGAGGTGCGGGTGCGCGACTTTGCGGATGTCACGCTGCTCCAGCGCAAGCGACGACAGTTCGAACAGCTTGGAGCCAAGCATGAACCTCTGATCCTCGTCCCGCACCACAAAGCGCTTCTCTTCCATGGCGTGGAGGAGCCGCATCACGGTGGTCTTGTGCACGGCCGCTTTGGACGAGAGCTCGTCCAAGGTGGCTGGCTTCGCGGCGAGTTCGGCGAGCAGGTCGATTGCCCGCAGGAGGCTCTGGCTCAACGTGTCACGCTCCGGTTGGTGTTGAATTGTCCGTCTTCAACATGGATAGCAGCCCAGTCATCATCGGAGGAATCCAGAATGGCGGCAAGCTGATCGGCGGGCGGAAGCGGGCCGCGGTCGCCATGGACGGTGAGCGTGCAGGCAGCAGCGACATGCCCGCGCCGGAGGCTCGCTTTCTGCCCGAGCCCGAACAGCATACCGCTGAGGTAGCCGGCGGCGAACGAGTCGCCCGCGCCAACAGGCTCGACGACGGCGACCGAGAGTGCGGGCACCTCTTCCCGGGTGCCGCTTCGGTCGAGCGAGATGGCGCTGATGGCCTCGTTCTTGATGATCAGCACCGCGGGGTCCGGCATCAGGCGGCGCAGTTCGCTTTCGTCGGTAGTGCCGAAGGCGTGCTCAGCTTCATCTTTTCCAACAAGTACGACGTCGGCCAGGTTCGCCAAGCGCTGCAGGATGGAGCGGTCCTGGCCTTCCCAAAGGGCTGCCCGCCAGTTGACGTCGAAGCTGATGATCCGGCCGTTCCGGGGCTCGGCCAAGAGGGCTTCCAACAACTCGAGGCACTCGGTGGAGAGGGCTGCAGTGATACCACTCAGGTGAATGAGGGCGGCGTTGTCCAACAGGGAAGCAACAGCCGGATTGCCCAGGAAGGCACGTCCCATGGCCGAGGCCGCCGAACCCTGCCGGTAGTACAAAACCGAACTGCCGCCGTCGGGGTCTGAGTCCAGGGCGGGGACCTTCACGTAGAGGCCGGTAGGCAGCGCGGGATCAACTTCGACGCCGGAGACGCCCACGCCGTGGTCCCGCAGCTCGTTGAGAATGCGGGTGCCGAAGCCGTCGCGGCCTACCCGGCTGATCCAGTGCGTGTCCAGTCCCATGGCTGCCAAACCCATCGCTACGTTCGACTCCGCACCGCCGATGCCGAAGTGCAGCTCGGTGGCCTGGTGGAGGGGGACGGCCTGGACGGGCGTGAGCATGGCCATCGTCTCGCCAACACAAACAGCAGACAGCATGTAACTCCCGTACCCAATAGGCTTTTCAGCATTTTCGGCGCCTCGGGACGGAGTGTTCCGGGGCGGTTTGAGGGCCTCTGCGGGCGTGCCGCGGCCTTGACTCTCGATCCGGCACCATGTTAGACATATCACCAGCAGCTTTGCAACCAGCGTTGCAAAATACGCAACGTAGCTTCGAGAGGCTCCAGCACCCCGCAGCTCCAACAACGCAGCACCGCGAAGGGAATCGATCGCGTGAACACTTCCGAAGCCATCTCAGCGCCCGCCGTGGCCGGCTTGTCAGATCTACGACTCGACTGGCGACACAAAGCCGTCCCGGCAACCGCAAACGGAACCACGCACACTGAGTTCCTTGCCGGCAAGCCCGCGCTGGCCGATTTCCAGACGCCGCTGCTCACCCTCGACGCACCCGCCCTGCGCGCGAATGCAGACCGTTTGGCGGAGTGGTGCCGGGAACACGGCGTATTGCTCGCGCCCCACGGCAAGACCACGATGGCCCCGCAACTGTGGGCCGAGCAGCTCAACCGCGGCGCGTGGGGGATCACGCTGGCCAATTTCGCGCAGCTTCGCGTTGCCCGCGAATTCGGCGTCCGGAACGTGCAGCTTGCAAACAGCCTCACGGATCCGCACGCCATCCGGTGGGTTGCCGACGCCCCCGCGGATACCACCGTCTTGTCCTGGGTGGATTCGGCGGACACGGTCGCGTTGATCGAAAACACCCTCGAAGACACGGACGCCGTGCTGGACGTCCTGGTGGAACTCGGCGCCCCCGGTGGGCGGACCGGCGCCCGCTCCGTGGACGCCGCCATGGACGTTGCCCGCGCCATGAGCGACGCGAAACACCTGCGTCTGGTGGGTGTCAGCGGCTATGAGGGCTCGCTCGCGCACACAGCGGACGACGCCGGCCTGGCCGCCGTCCGCGGCTACCTCGCCGACATGCGGCTGCTTCACGAGGAACTGCTGGCCGGCGGGATGTACGGCTCCGGCTCCGTGTTCATCACCGCCGGTGGCAGCGCCTACTTTGACGATGTGGTCGCGGTTCTTTCGCCCTGCATCAGCACGGGCGCCGAAACCGGTGGGCCCGCCGTGGACCTCATGATCCGCAGCGGTGCCTACATCATCCACGACGACGGCTTCTACCGCGGAATCTCGCCGTTCTCCCGCGAAGGAGACCAGCCTTTCAAACCCGGAATGCACGGTTGGGCGCGGGTGGTGTCCCAGCCCGAGCCCGGCCTGGCACTGCTCGACGCCGGCAAACGGGACCTCCCGTACGACGAAGGCCTCCCCGAGCCCCAACTGATTGGGACAACGCTCGGCGGCCCCATGGAACCCTTGGCCGGAGCAGCAATCACCTCGGTCAACGACCAGCACGCCTTCATGACCTTCGACCCCGCAACCACCACAGTCCGCCCCGGCGACGTGGTCCGGCTGGGCCTATCCCACCCGTGCACCGCCTTCGACAAGTGGACCGTCATCCCCGTCCTCGCCGACACCAACGGCGACCAGACCGTCGTCGACCTCATCCACACCTTCTTCTAGGACCAACCATGAAGACCCTCATCAGCAACGCCACCTTGGTGGACGGAACCGGAGCGGACCGCCGCCCCGCGGACGTCCTGTTGGACGGTCAGGTGATTGCCGCCGTCGTCGACGCCGGTACCCTCACCCCGGCGGACACCGGCGCGGACCGCGTGATCGACGCAACGGGGTTGGTCCTCAGCCCGGGATTCATCGACATGCACGCGCACTCGGACCTGCAACTGCTGGTCAACAGGGACCATTACGCCAAGCTCAGCCAAGGCGTGACCACGGAACTGTTGGGCCAGGACGGGCTCTCCTATGCGCCCGTGGACGATGCGACGCTGGCCGGAGTGCGTGAGAAGATCGCCGGCTGGAACGACAACCCGGCCGATTTCGACTGGAACTGGCGGACGGTTGCCGAATACCTGGACCGCCTGGATACTCCCGAAGTTGGCCCGGACGGCACCACAGGCCGGATCGCCACGAACGCCGCGTACCTCGTACCGCAAGGCACAGTCCGGGCGCTCGTGATGGGCTTCGCCGAAGGAGACCCGACGCCGGAGCAACAGCAGCAGATGCAGGACGTTATCCGCTCGGCCATGGAGGAAGGCGCCGTGGGCATGTCCTCGGGCCTGACCTACACGCCCGGAATGTACGCGCAGACTGAAGAACTCGCCGGGCTATGCCGTGTGGTTGGTGAACTGGGTGGCTTCTACGCGCCGCACCACCGCTCGTACGGCAAGGGTGCGCTGGATGCCTACGCCGAAATGATCAGCCTCAGCCGTGACACGGGATGCGCACTGCATCTTTCCCACGCCACCATGAACTTCGCCGAAAACAAGGGCCGCGCGGGGGAACTCCTGGACCTTATAGACGAAGCCCTGGGGCAAGGCGTGGACATCACCTTGGACACTTATCCCTACCTCCCCGGCGCCACCACGCTCTCCGCGATCCTCCCGAGCTGGGCGTCGTCCGGCGGAACGGAGGCGACCCTCGCGCGCTTGGCAGATCCGGCAACGAAAGCCCGCATCCGGGAAGCCGTGGAGATCTACGGCTCGGACGGCTGCCACGGGGTGGTCGCGGAATGGGAAACTTTGGAAATCAGCGGTGTGCAGAACTCCTCGCTCGCAGGCTATGCGGGCAAGACCATCAAGGACATCGCCGCTGAAACCGGGGAGGAACCGTTCGACGTGTTCGCCCGGATCCTCACCGAGGACCGCCTCGGGACCGGCATCCTGCAGCACGTCGGCCATGAAGAAAACGTGCAGGCCATCATGAAGCACCCCTCGCACACCGGCGGAAGCGATGGGCTCCTGGTCGGGGCCAAACCACATCCCCGGGCGTGGGGCACGTTCCCCCGCTACCTTGGCCACTACTCGCGCGACCTCGGCCTCCTCAGCCTCGAGGAAACCGTCCACCACCTGACGGGCCGTCCCGCCGCTCGACTCAAGCTCCACAACAGGGGACTGGTCCGCGAAGGGTTCGCCGCCGACGTCGTACTTTTCGACCCCGCGACCATCCGCGACGAAGCCACTTTCGAAAATCCCCGCCAAGCCGCAACCGGCGTCCACTACGTGTTCGTCAACGGCACGGCAGCGATCGACGGCGGCCAGCCCACCGGCGCACGAGCCGGCCGGGCGCTGCGTCGCCGGCCAGACGGCCTCACCCGGGAAGACGGGTTCAACCGAGAAGGAATGCAATGACCCCCGAAGAATTTGTCCAGCAGCTCGAAGCCGACCGCACCTTGGCCGTGGTCCGCGCACCGTCCATCACGGACGCCGCAGACCTTTGCCGGGCGTTGGCCGACGGCGGCATCCGCAGCGTGGAGCTGACGTTCACCACCCCGGATGTGCTCAAGCACGTCCAGCGCGCGGCGGAGACCGCCGCGGAGCATGGTGCCGCCGTCGGAATCGGTACCGTGATGACCGCAGACCAAGCCCGGGCAGCCATCGACGCCGGAGCGCAGTTCCTGGTGACGCCGGGTCTTCGGCCCGAGGTAGCGGCGGTAGCGTCAGCTGCGGGCGTCCCGTTCAGCCTCGGCGCGATGACCCCCACGGAAGTGGCGCAGGCGCTCGACCTTGGCTCCGCCGCAGTCAAGATTTTCCCCGCCCGCCAGCTCGGACCGGCGTACCTGAAGGATTTGCAGGGCCCCTACCCGGGGATCCGGCTGCTGCCTTCGGGAGGCATCGACGCTTCCAACGCCAAGAGCTACCTCGACGCCGGTGCTGCCGCAGTCTGCTGCGGCACCAGCGTGGTCCCGCCCGCGGCAGTCGCGGCCGGCGACTGGGCAGACATCGCGGCGCGCGCCGCAGCCTTCACCGGCACCCTCAAGTAGACCTACCCAGAAAGCACGTCATGAATGAATTCCTCGATTGGCTGCGCCATGACACCGCCGGCCTGCTGCTCCTGGCAGGCGCCGGCATTGCGCTCCTGCTGTTCCTGATCATCAAGGTCAAACTCGAACCGTTCATCGCCCTGGTCGGAACCGGTGTGCTGGTGGCCTTGGCAGGCGGGATCTCGGTGGAGGCCTTGGTGGGTTCAGCCACGAAGAGCAGCGACGCCCTCATTGAAAAGGGTTTCGCCGGCATCCTCGGCCACATCACCGTGATCATCGGCCTGGGCACCGTTCTCGGCGCCATCCTGGAGCGATCCGGTGGTGCCGAAGTGCTGCTGGGCAGGCTGGTGAAGATTTTCGGCGAGAAGGGCACTCCGCTGGCAATGGGTATCACGGGCTTCGTGCTCGGTATCCCGGTGTTTTTCGATATCGGCATCTTTGTGCTGGCGCCGCTGGTGTACGTGGCGGCGATCCGTGGCGGCAAATCCCTTGCTCTCTATGCGCTTCCCCTGCTGGCCGGCCTGTCCGTGACGCACGCGTTCCTGCCTCCGCACCCCGGGCCCGTGGCTGCGGCCGGGCTGTTCCATGTGGATCTTGGCTGGATCATCCTGATGGGCCTCATCTGCGGCATCCCGGCATGGTTCGCTTCCGGTATCTTGTGGGGCACCTGGATAGGCAAGCGCGTGATGGTCTCCGTTCCCGAGGACAGGATCGTGCCGGAGTCCGAGGAAGCAAAGGGCCACGAGCCGTCCATCGGTTTGGTGCTGCTGACCATCGGCCTGCCGATGATCCTCATCCTTGGCGGTACTTTCGGCAACATCTTCGCTCCTGCAGGGCCTTTCCGCGACGTCCTCCAGTTCTTCGGCAACCCGGCGATTGCCCTGACTGTCGCCGTGCTCCTGGCCATGTGGCTGCTGGGCATCCGCCGTGGCATGACCTCCGCCGAGCTAAGCGAAATCACCGGCTCTTCGCTGCGTCCCGTGGGCATGATCCTGCTGGTTGTTGGCGCCGGCGCGTTCTTCGGTGCAGTTCTTTCCGCCACGGGTGTTGGCAAGGCTGTGGCAGACACTTTGTCCCAGGCCGGCCTTCCGATCATCCTCTCGGCTTTTGTGATCAGCGCGGGCATGCGCATCGCCCAGGGCTCGGCAACCGTGGCGATCGTGACCACGGGCGGCATCCTCGCGCCGAGCCTGGCGTCCGGCTACTCGCAGCCGCAGTTGGCCCTCATTGTGGTAGCAATTTCCTCGGGCTCCATCATCGCGAGCCACGTGAACGACGGCGGATTCTGGATCATTTCGAAATACTTCAACATGTCGGTCAAGGACACCCTCAAGACGTGGACCGTGCTGGAAACAGTGTTGTCCATCGTGGGCTTCGGAATGGCGGCGCTGCTGTACACGTTCGTCAGGTGACCTCGCGGCACCCAAACCGGGTTCCGACGTCGGGCCCGTACCGTCACGACCCACTTTGAAACCGGAACGGCCCCGACACGCCTTGCAAAAGGGCGTGTTCGGGGCCTTTCTCGCGTCAAAGAAGGTGATGGGGGTACTGGGCGGTGGCGGTGCCGCGCTGAAACAGGCGCTTAAACAAAGAGCTCCAGAGTGCGTTATTGGGGGATACGCACTCCGGAGCGGCCTTTGAGCAGGGGCTTTCGCTGTCCTGCTGTAATCACTCTACGTGGGGCAACGCGGCATTGCCACCACCTTGAATAAGTACTTTCACTTTAGTTTTTCCGGGCCGTCGCTGGCCTCTTCTGCTGGGGCACAATGAGTACCGGCCGGCGCTGGTGGTGGCTCAACCACGCCGCGACGGAACCGTTCAGAGCCTCGGAAATCCGGTGTCCCAGGCCGGGCTCCGGTGTTCCGACGATGATCATGGAAGCGTCGATATCCGCGGCGAGCCTGCCAAGGGCGCGGGCAGGATCACCGGCAAGTAGCCGCAGCGTCCAGTCCGCCGTGCCGCCGTCCATTGCTTCGGCAATCAGCTTGCCGAGATCTCCACGAACCGCCGCAACGTCCTCGTCATCCTTCTCCGGATGCAGCGACATGCGGTGTGTTTCCCGCGACGGATCCCACTCCACGAGGTAACTGGCCTCGTCCACGTACGCGCACACCAACGGCACGCCGAGTTGCTCGGCGAGGGTCCGGGCGGTCTGCAGGACCTCCACATGCTGGTCCGGCAAGACACCGACAACCAAGGGAATCCGTCCGCTGAAATTCTCCGCAGCCATACCCTTATTGTTGCGCCGGAGCCGTTGCTTGAACAGGCTGTGTGCTCACCCAACTGAGTCGCAGTTGTGCGCGTTTTGACGGCTCATAACGCGCTTAAATGCGACCTAGTTGGGCGGGGCGGGGTTAGTTGGGCGGGGCGGGGTTAGTTGGGCGGGGTGGCGTCGGAGGGCTTGTTCCACGTAAGCCGCACCTTGAAGTTGGATGCCGTGCTCGCGGACGCGATGAACGCCCCGGCCTCGGCATGCAGGTCGATGCCGAACTCCACACTGACTTCGTCCGGACGGTTCTCCAGGCTCAGCAGCTCGTCGATCACCCCCTGCACCGCCGGGCGCACGTGTTCCAGCGCCCGTTGGAACGTTTGCTGTGCTCGCGCGAACACGCCGGTATGGTCGCCCGCATGGTCGCCGCCCCTGGTCACCAAGCTCCCCGCAGTGCTCGCCACCTCCACAACTACCGTGCCGCCGTCGTCCGTGGCGAACTCAACCAGGCGGCTCATGGCGCGCTCCCCGCGGACGCCGGCCGCAACTTACGGGCGTTCAGGATGAACGCTATACCCACCCCGCACATCAGCAACACATGCAGCAGCAACGGAAGCGCCTGCGACATGTACCAACTTTCCATGAACACGCCTTTCCCTTGGATCCAGATGATGGGTTGCAACACTGTGGGCAGCAGCACCAGCCACGCCAGGGCTTGTTGCGCGGGGGACCGGAGTGCGAGGACGCCGGCCCACAGACCGAAGGCCGCCACCGCGAAACTGCCAACGACGGCGGCCACTTCCACCGTGTAGTTCAGCCCGGCCAAGCCGAAAATCGCCTGGGAAACCACCACGCCGGTCATCGCCAGGCGTCCTTGGGCAGTGCGGTCGGGCAGGCCCGCCACCATCAGTAGCACGTATCCGAGCGGGGCCAGCAGCCCGTAAAGGATCCGGCCCACGATGTCGCCGCCGTCGTCCTGCCAATAGTTCACGTCGAACCACATGAAGAACACTACGAAGCCGGCCCCGACGCCGCCCGCTGCCGCCAGTGCGGCGCCACCCCACGCGAGCGGTGTCGACTTCAGCGGCATGCTCGCCTGGGTTGCCACGGAGGTCACGTTAGCGTTCGACGGCGGCACGTCAGCGGGTGCCGGTACCTGGCTTCGCTCTGTGGCCGGGTTGGGGTCCCGCCGCCGGGGTTCGGCTGGAAGGGCCGCAGCGGTGTAGGACCCGCGGGGCTCTTCTTCCTCGGGAGCCGGTTCGTGTTCCCGAACGTCCTCCCGCGGTTTGGCCTTCTCGATCTCGGCTTTCGCTCCGCTTACGAGTCCCTCCGGATCGGCAGCTTCGGGGTCCAGGGTAGCCAGCTCGTTCGATACATCGACCACTGCTTCCCACGAGCCCAGGGACGAGTGATAGCGCAGCTCACCTTGGAGGTCCGCGATTCGCTGCCGGCGCTCGCAGTCCTGCCTGCGGGTTGCCGCGTCAGGATAGGCAGGATCGTCCTGGACTATTGCGAACCCGTCGGCTGCAGCGAGCCAGTCCCCGGCTTCTTCCGCGGCCACGGCTCCTTGGTAAGCGCGGGCCATGTTCAACCTGGCGTGAGCGGTATCCCGGAGCGCAGCCGCGTCCCGGTAGCCGGGCTCGAGTGTCAGGAGGTCCTCGAACAGTTCGACGGCTTGCTCGAACCGCCGTGCCCGCAACTCCGCGGACGCCTGGACATAAAGGGCGCGGAGCTGTGCGCGCTTCAGGGCCTGATCCGCATCGGCCTGCGCGGCACGGGCTGTGCCGGTGTCGGCCTTGTCGTGCTCCCGGGTGCCGCCCGCGGTTCCCACGGCGAAGGCGGGTTGACCGCCCGAGCTGGCTGCCGCCGTCGTTCCTTGATCCGCAGCGTCAGCCGGGGCGCTTGAGGTGCGTGCCGCCGTCGGGCCTTCCACGAAAGCGGGTGCGCGCGGGGTGCCCCTGAGCGTGAACAATTGCGTGGATCCGCCGCGAACGTAGAGCGCCGGCGTGACCCATTCGAGGGTGCCGTCAGGACTGGCCATGACCGAGATGCGGCCGACTCGGGCGGCCTCGTCCACAGTACGGCCGTTGGCGATGGCGGCGTAGAAGCCGTGGGCGAAGGCGATCGCGGCGGAGTCGCTGATGGCGAATTGCATGGCGGCAACTGCGCCGATGCCACTCCTGACAAGGGATGACGCCGTGCCCGAGAAGAGGTCGGATTGGCCCATTTCGCCGGACGAGCAGGAATTCAGGACCACCAGCCGTGGCCGCGGGGAAGCGACACTGAGCAAGGCCATGAGCCTGACCGCGCGCACCATGGCGGCGCGGCCGTCGTGCCCGACCAGCGCTATTCGGCCCTCGTCGGTGCGGGAGTCGTAGTCGCCGTGGCCCACGAAATGGACCACGTGCCAGGGGCCGGCGAGCAGCATCGACTGGACGTCGTCCCACGTGCCGCTCTTCGACCAGACGAGTTCCACGCGACCCTCCGAAACCGGGCCGGCCAGCGCTCGGCTGAGGTGGTCCTTTTCTGTGTGGACGTCCAGTGCCGGCAGGTCACGGGGCGAGGCGACGATGCCGAGGATCCGCAGGGGAGGAGCCACGTCCAGCGGGTTCTGGTTGTAGTCCGGGGCCGGGACATGGCGGAGGAGCGGCTCGGTTTGGCAAAGGTAAGTCTCTGTTTCCGGGTCGAAAAGGGTCTCCCACGGCATGGTTGCGAGCTCCGGGGCTGCGATCCTGAGGACCACCCTGAGCTGCTGGCCCGCATGCTGTGCCGCGCCGAGGCTGGCCCTGTACGTGCCATAAACCTCGCGGGTGAAGAGAGCCTGGAAGAGTTGCTGGCCCACTTCCCGGACCGCCACCTCAGCCACGGGCAGGGTGCGGCGGGCTGCCACTGCGGAGGCAAGGACGGTGGCTTCGAGCTGCGGGAGGCGGTCGATGATGCCATCCACGTCCAAGGTAAACATCCCCGACGCGTGCCCTCCCGCCGGAGCACGGACCACGTGCACCGTATATTCGCCGCGTGCTGAGCCGGTGTCGATCTCCAGCTCGATGTCACAGTCCATCGCGGATCCCTTGTGTCCGGGTTGTGCGGGTCCTACGTACAGATTGGCCCTGTGCAGGGCTCCCCACAAGTCCCGCGGTTTGCGCTCTTGTAGCTCCTTTCGGCCGGGCCTACGGTTAATCCGAAGGAAGGCGGTCCTGGTCGCGAAGGAAGGCGGTCCGTGATGGAAATCTACATGTGGTGGCTCGACCTGAATCTGGTCAGCAAGGAATGGCTGCGCGAAAACCTGCGCTCCGAGGAACTCCCGTTGCAAGTGCTGCAGCACATTGCCGAGGCCGGCGGGCCCCATCCGGACAACCTCAGCGGTGGGCTGACGGCGGCGGACTGGGACTTCATCGAGACGCAGTCGGAGTTTGTGGACTGAGGTCCTTATTCCGCCGGTGCCCAGCCCAACGCGGGTCCCAGCTTGTCTGCAATGTCCGTGAGGATCTGCACATAGTCTTCATGGTCGAAGCTGAAGGGTAGTGCGAAGGCCACCTCATCAACTTCCTGGAACCCTTTGTGGGCGTACAGCTGCTCGGCGATGTCATCGCTGGTCCCTATGAGGTCCCGGGCGAACAGCATGCCCTTCGGTCCTTGCGGGGCGCTGGTCCGCGGAGTGCGTTCATCAACGTAGCGCTGGTACTTCTCCTTTTGGGCGGGTGAGGCAGAATCTGTCGGGATGACCACCAGACCCTGCGAGACCCTTGCTTTGTTTCCCGGGGCAGCCTCGCGGAACGCCCGGATCTGCCTTTGCTGGACCTCGGCGAAGTCCGGCTCCTCATCGGGACCGGGGAAAACTACGCTGCTGGAGAGCAGGTTGAAGCCGTTCTCCCCGGCCCAGATGGCCGACTTCAGGCTCGCCGCCCCATACCAAAGGCGGTCGCGCAGCCCCGGAGAGTGCGGCTCCACCCTGTTGGAGAACTCCTCCACCACGCCCTGCTTCCCGGAAAACTCCCGCACTTTCTCCCCTGCGACCAGGCGCGCAAACCGTTCCACGCGGGCGTAGCTGAAGTCCTCCGTGTCTGCTGTATCCGGGTACAGCTGGTGCTTCACGGTGCCGTAGTTCATCGGTTCACCCACGCTGACTCCCGGATTGATGCGGCCGTCGCTGAGCAGGTCCACCGTTGCCAGGTCCTCAGCCAGGCGCAAAGGATTCTCCCAGCCCAGCGGAGTCACCGCGGTTCCCAACTCAATTCGGGAGGTCCTCTGGCTGGCGGCAGCCATCACCGCCACGGGGGAGGAGATCCCGAACTGCAGGTGACGGTGACGCAGCCAAGCGCTGTCGAAACCCAGGCGCTCGCCGAGTTCGATGATCTCCAGTGTTGACCTGTGCCCCGCAGCGGGATCTGCTGGATCGAACAGGCCGATCGTGAGGAATCCAAGCTTGCGGAGCGGGCGGTCGGGGCTGGGCATGGCGTTCCTTCTTGTCAGGCGGCGGCTACTGCCCAGAATAGGCGCCGGATCCAATGACGACGCCGGAAGGTTACCTTGTGTGATGCGGCGTGCGTTGCAAACTACGGGCAGTTGGCGGCCGGGACCACCATGTGGGTTCCGGTGTCCGTTGTTGTGTAAGCCTTCACCTCGGGAGCTGCGGTAACGTTTTCGGTCGTCCGCTGCTTGGCCCGCATCCGAAGGATCGCGATGCTGGAGATCAGGAACCAGGCAATGTTGGTGACAACAGAGGGCCACGCGCCGTGCAGCAAGCCGTTGATGATGAAGGCGCACGCACCAAACAGGTTGATGGCCTGGAAGCCGATCCCCGGCTTCAACCAACCCATGGACACTGCCAGGAAGGCACCAAGCATCGCCGCGGCACCGGTCCATCCGACAATTTCCCACAGCAGTTCCATTGCAGTCCCTTCACGAGTTGGCGCCGAGCCTGGGAAGGCGGGCGGAATTTTGGGTGGATGTGAGCCGACAGGTGGCTCTGCAATAGATATTGGTGGAGAATTTGGTTAAGTTCAATTGCATTTCTCTGAAGCCCATATTTAGGATCTCTAAACATGGAAATGGACCCCCGCCGACTGCTTGTGTTGCTTGCTGTCGCCCGAACCGGCGGCGTTCTCGCGGCCGCAGATGAGCTCCGGATTACGCCGTCAGCCGTTTCCCAGCAGCTCAGCAAACTCGAGGCAGAAGCGGGGCAGGCGTTGATCACCCGAACCCCGAAAGGTTCCGTGCTGACGCCGGCCGGTTTGGCGATGGCAGAGGCCGCCGAGGAGATAGAACGGGCCCTCAACGTCGCCCGCGCCCGCATGCAGGGTGAAGCGAAAGTCGCCGGCGTCGTGCGCGTGGGCGGATTCACCAGCTTCATGCGCACGGTGGTGATTCCGCGCCTTCCCGAGTGGCGCAACCAGTATCCCCAGCTGCAGATCCACATAGTCGAGGACAGCTTCCCGGCCCTGATGAGGTTGTTCCGTCAGCGCCAGCTCGATGCTGTTGTCGTTGAACAGGATTCGACGGCGGCCGTGCAGCACCCGCTGGCAGCGGGCATGGTGGAAGAGCCCCTGATGGATGAACCATGGAAGTTGGTTGTGCCGGCAGGATCCCTGCTCACGACCGAGAATATCGATCTGAGCCGCTTGCCGTTGCCCTGGCTGGGAGTCGAGCCTTCGGCGGCCAACGATGCTGTGCTCGGACGCCTCCGCCACTCGACCGGTGCCCGGATCGAGACAATCCACCAGTACCAGGACACGCTCACCGCGCTCTCATTAGTCGCCGCAGGCGAGGGGGTTGCGATCGTGCCCACGTTGGCAGTGACCGGAGTCGCCCAGGATCAAGTGGACTTTTTGGACGTTCCCGGTTTGGGGACGCGGCACATCGCCCTGCGACGATTCGACCGGCGAAGGGCCACGAGCCTGCCTGTGGATACGGTGGCCCGTCTCCTCCGGGAATCGGCGGCCGCGTTCGACACCAGATCCGGCTCCTGACCGGACGTTCCGGACTTGGGCTCATCAAGCAGCACGCTTGTGGCAAAGGGGCATCATCAGCAATAATGAATGCCATTCATTTATTGAACTTTGAGGTGCGCCGGGGCCCCCGTCGGAGATGATGCGGGTCTGGCCTAAAGAGCCAGAAAGAACGACCATGAGCACTTTTGATGTATTCGAGGCCGGCATCGCCGATCTCAGGGCGGCCCTTGAGGCCGGCACGGTCACGAGCGTGCAGTTGGTCGGGCAATACGCTGAACGCATCGGGCGCTTCGATCATGCCGGGCCGGAGTTGAACTCGGTTGTCATCCCCAACCCCACAGCGCTTGAAGAAGCCCGGGCATCGGATGTGCGTCGCAGCAACGGCAAAATCCTCGGTCCTTTGGACGGCATTCCGTACACAGCGAAGAACAGCTACAAGGTCAAGGGCCTGACTGTCGCTGCAGGGTCCCCGGCTTTCGCCGACCTTGTTGCCCACCAGGACGCCTTCACCATCGAGCAGTTGCGCAAGGCGGGCGCGGTGCTGATGGGACTGACGAACATGCCACCCATGGCCAACGGCGGTATGCAAAGGGGCCTGTACGGGCGGGCCGAAAGCCCCTACAACGGGGACTACCTCACCTCGGCCTTCGGCTCCGGCTCCTCCAATGGATCAGGCACGGCGACAGCGGCCAGCTTCGCAGCTTTCGGGCTCGCGGAAGAGACCTGGTCCTCGGGCCGCGCGCCGGCTTCGAACAACGCCCTCTGCGCCTACACCCCCTCCCGCGGGGTCATCTCCATGCGCGGCAACTGGCCCCTGGTACCCACCATGGACGTCGTCGTACCGCACGCCCGCAGTATGGCCGATCTGCTCGAAGTACTCGACGTGATCGTTGCCGACGACGACGACGAGCGTGGCGACTTCTGGCGCGTCCAGCATTGGATCCACATCCCCAGGGCTTCCCAGGTGCGCCCCGCTTCCTACCCCTCCCTGGCTGTGCGGAACCCCGGCGAGGCGAAGGCTGCTTTGGCCGGCAAGCGCTTCGGTGTGCCGAAAATGTACATCAACGCCGACCCGGAAGCGGGCACGGCTCCCACGCCCGGAATCGGAGGCCCAACCGGGCAGCGCATAGAAACCAGGGCTTCGGTCATCGAACTTTGGGAAGCGGCACGCAAAGACCTTGAAGCAGCCGGAGCAGAAGTCATCGAAGTCGACTTCCCCGTGGTCAGCAACTACGAAGGCGATCGGCCAGGAGCGCCCACCATCAAGACCCGCGGACTTGTCAGCGAAGAATACCTGCAACGCGAAATCGTGGACCTCTCCGCGTGGGCATGGAATGACTTCCTGGTCACCAATGGTGATCCCAAGCTGCACTGCCTGGCCGACGTTGATGGAGGCATGATTTTCCCGCATCCCGACGGGGCACTTCGCGACCGCTACGACGGTTTCGATGATGACATCGCCGAGTACCCGTCGTTCGTCCGCCGCAACGGTGTCCCCGAGCTGACGGCCATCCCGGAACTGAAAGACGGAATCGTGGGCCTTGAGCAGACCCGGGTCCTGGACCTGGAGCTGTGGATGGACGGGCTAGGACTCGATGCCGTGATCTTCCCTGCGGTCGCCGATGTTGCCCCCGCCGATGCCGACGTGAATGAAGGCAGTGCCGACGTCGCCTGGCGCAACGGAGTCTGGGTAGCCAACGGCAACCTTGTTCCACGTCACCTGGGCATTCCCACGGTTACTGTACCCATGGGAACAATGTCCGATACCGGCATGCCCGTTGGCCTGACGATCGCAGGAAAGGCCTACCAGGACAACAACCTCTTGCGCTTGGCGGCCGCCTTCGAAGCCACCGGCTCCCGCCGTACGACACCGGCCAGGACGCCCTCGCTTCACAACTAGGTCCACCCGTCAGGTGACCCACCTTGGGCAAGCGTTCACCTTGGGAAAACGGGCGGCGCGCCGTCAGCAGGCGATGACGTTGACCGCGAGGCCGCCGCGCGACGTTTCCTTGTACTTGCTCTTCATGTCCGCGCCGGTTTCCCGCATGGTCTTGATGGCGGTGTCCAAGGAGACGTGGTGGATGCCGTCCCCGCGCAGGCTGATCCGGGCGGCGTTGATGGCCTTGTTGCTGGCCATCGCGTTGCGCTCGATGCACGGGATCTGAACCAGGCCGCCCACCGGATCGCAGGTCAGGCCGAGGTTGTGCTCGATTCCGATTTCGGCGGCGTTTTCCACCTGCTGCGGGGTTCCGCCCAGGATTTCGCACAGCGCGCCGGCCGCCATGGAACAGGCTGAACCGACCTCGCCCTGGCAGCCCACCTCGGCCCCCGAGATGGAGGCGTTCGTCTTGAAGAGGACACCGATGGCCGCTGCGGTGAGCAGGAACCGGACCACGTGCTCTTCCGACGCGCCGGGGACGAACTTCATGTAGTAGTGCAGGACTGCGGGGATGATTCCCGCTGCGCCGTTGGTGGGCGCGGTGACAACGCGTCCGCCGGTGGCGTTCTCTTCATTCACTGCCAGCGCGAACAGGTTTACCCAGTCCACGGCGCGCAAAGGATCGCTCGCATCGTCTTTGGTTTGCAGGTCGGCAAACAGGCGGGGCGCACGACGGCGGACCATCAGGTTTCCGGGCAGGTGCTCTTCCGTGCGGCTACAGCCGCGCGATACACACTCCTTCATGGTTTCCCATATCCGCAGGAGCTCGGATCGGGTGTCTTCTTCACTGCGCCAGGCGCTTTCGTTGGCCAGCATGATGTCGCTGATGGCCAGGCCCTCGCGCTCGCAGTGGGCAAGCAGTTCCTCCGCGTTGCTGAAGGGGTAGCGGAGTGCCACGGTGTCTTGCTGCACTTTCCCCACGGCGTCCTCGTCCACCACGAAGCCGCCGCCGACTGAGTAGAACACCCGCTCGGAGACAACGTTTCCCTGGCCGTCGAGCGCCTGGAAACGCATGCCGTTCGGGTGCGCCGGCAAGGACTGGCGCATGTGGAGCACAACGTCCTTTGGCCTGTTGAAGGAGATCATCCGCCGCCCGGCCAGGAGGATCTTCTTCGCCTCGGTCGCTTCGGCAACCATACCGTCAGCGGCCATGGGATCCACCGTCTCCGGAAGCTCGCCCATGAACCCGAGGATCACGGCCTTGTCTGAGCCGTGCCCTTTTCCAGTAGCCCCCAACGAACCGAACAATCCGGCGTGAACGCGATCAACGGCGTCGAGCTTTCCATCCCGCTCCAGCGCATCGATGAAGGTGCGGGCCGCGCGCATGGGACCCACGGTGTGGGACGACGACGGGCCGATGCCGATTGAGAACAGATCGAGGGCGCTCAGGGCCATGGGATCCTCCAGGGAGCGGGGAGTTGGGTTCCCTTTCAACTTTGGCGGCAGTGAGGGCGGGCGTCCATCGGGAATTAGTGAACTGACCGTCAAGCTGCGCTTAACGATCAAGCCGTGGGACGTGCTTCGGTGGCGATCCTGAGTTCTTCGATGGCGGCCGTAATGGCGGGGGCGGCTTTGCTCGCGGCCCTGTACAGGATGATGATGTTTCGGCCGCAACTCGGATCGACGCGGCGTACCTGCAGGTCCTCGGTTTCGCGGCCCAGGTTCAGTTCGCTCATGAGGGCAACGCCCAAACCGCCGCGGACCAGTCCCAGCGTCGCCATGAGGTTCCGGCAGTTTGCAATGACCTTCGGGGTGAAGCCGGCCTGCCTGCACGTTTGCAGGACGAATTGTTCAAAGACACTGCCCTCCTGATCCAGGACCCAGCTTTCGTGCGCGTAGTCCGGGAGGTGGACGGCAGCGCCAGGCTCAGGCACGTGACGATCACGGGGCAGGATGAGGATGATCTCGTCGCGGGCCAGGACAGTTTTTACCAGGCCCTCGTCCTGTATCTCGTGGAGATCGTCAATCACGGCGATGTCGATGTTTCCGGCCCTGAGTTGCGCCACGCTCTGTAGTGGTTCGAGGTCGGAGATGGTGACGTCCAGCCTCGGGTACGCAGCTTGGAGGGACATGACCGCAGAGGGAAGCACCGTGCTGCAGAAACTCGGGAACGCGCTGATGGCGAGTCGTCCGCGGACGTCCGTCTGGAACTTCTTCAGGGTTGCCTCGGCGGCTTCGACCTCCGATGCGATCCGGCCAAAATGCTCAACCAGCATGGCACCGGCCTCGGTCAGCCGGACCTTCCGGCCGGTCCTGACCAGGAGCGCCAGGCCGGCCTCTTTCTCAAGCACTGCAAGCTGCTGGCTGACGGCGGACGTAGTCATGTGCAGCTTTGCGGCTGCGGCCGTCATGGTGCCCTCAAGCTCGAGTGTCTTGAGAATATGCAGGCGGCGGATATCGAGCACAGGTACTCCTTCGGTTTAGTTCAACTTAACCGCACTGCCCGCTAGTCCGTGAAGGGATGGACGAACCCGAGTGTGGCGCAGCCGACGTCACACAACGCGAGACCAGCCCCGTGCGGTGAGCCAGCGACCTACCCTTGACTCGGACTTTTTCCAAGATCCGCACCGCCGGTGCGGGCCGGCGCGGTAGAGGGGTTTTCCACATAGCTCCGCGGAACCGTTGCCACCCACCCGCCACGATGGTTCGATGGGGTTCATGGCTACCGCAGATACCGCAGAGAGTTATGTCTTGGCGATCGGGACCAAGAAGGGTTTGTGGCTGGCTACCAGCCCGGACCGCAAGGAATGGTCCCTCTCCGGCCCGCACTTCCTGATGAGCGAGATACCCAGCATCGGGATTGATACGCGGGACGGCAAAACACGCATCATGGTGGGTGTGCGTTCCGAGCACTGGGGACCCACCGTGGCGCACTCCGATGACCTTGGCGCCACGTGGACCGAACCGGAGCACGGCGCCATCAAATTCCCGGACGGCACCGACGCCGCCTTGGAACGCATCTGGCAGATCTACCCCGACGCCGGCTCCCGCCCTGGCGTCGTTTGGGCCGGTTGTGAGCCGATTTCAGTATGGAAATCCACCGACGGCGGCGAGCACTTCGAGCTGAACCGCGGGCTCTGGGACCACCCTCACAGGACCGAGTGGGGTGCCGGTTATGGTGGCGCGGCGGCACATTCGATCGTGGTGGATCCCTCCGGTGAGAAGGTCCATATCGCCATGAGCACGGGCGGCGTTTACAGATCGCTCGACGGCGGCGCCTCCTGGGAGCCCCGGAACAAGGGCATCTCGGCGTACTTCATGCCCGATCCCAACCCCGAGTTCGGCCAGTGCGTCCACAAGATCGCGGCGGACGCCAAGGTCGAGGGACGTCTCTATGCGCAGAACCACCATGGCGTGTACCGGACGGACGACGATGGTGAGAACTGGGACTCGATCGCAGAGGGGTTGCCCGCTGACTTCGGCTTCGTCATGCTGACCCACCCGCGTCGTGAGGGCACAGCCTGGGTGATTCCGCTGAAGGCCGACGGGGAACGCATCCCGCCGGACAGCAGGCTCAGTGTGCATCGCACAGATGACGCCGGCAAGTCCTGGACGGAGCTCCACACCGGCCTCCCGGACCACGAATACAACGCCGTGCTGCGTGACGCCGCAGCAGTGGACACCGCGGAACCTGTTGGCGTGTACTTCGGAACCCGTGGCGGTTCCGTCTATGCCAGCGCCGACGAGGGCGGGGCCTTTACTGAAGTGGCCTCACACTTGCCGGACGTGTTGTGCGTCAGGGCCGCCGTCGTGGTGGGTAACCCGAGCCGTTCTTCAACTGAAGCCGGCGTCAGCGCTCCGGTGGCCGGTTAGTCCTGCCGTGGGTGACATTACGGTCCTGTTGCCTGGTGTCCTGCAGCCTCTCGTCGGCGGACAGTCCTACCTGACTGCGTCCGCCGACGGGGCTGTGACCGTTGGACAGTTGCTGGACACGGTGACCGGAGAATATCCCGTGCTGGCCCGGCGTTTGCGTGACGAAACCGGTGCGCTCCGCCGTTTCGTGAATATTTACGTGAACGGGGATGAGGTCCGGCGTTTGAAAGGTCTTGATACGGAAGTGGCGGCGGGCCAGGAGGTCTTGATTATCCAGTCCGTGGCCGGCGGCTAGCGGGCGTAGGGTCAAGCCCGGATTCACTGAGGGGTGTTCAGGCGACGCGCCACACGCTGCATTCGTCGGTATTGATGGCTTTCCGCATGCCTGAGACGTGGTCCATGATCCAGACCACGCCGATTCCCGGCGCTGTTTCCTGGACGCGTCCGCGGCGGATCACCACGTCATCGTAGGCGGGCCCTACGGATAGGCGGGCTTCGATCTCGTCTCCGCGGTGGAGCTGGCTAATGGCGCGTATACGTGTGGTCCGGGTTTTGACTTCCTTCAGCATGGTGTCCTCCTGAATTGGAGCTGATGCCCGCACTTGCTGGCTATTCCAGTGTGGGGTGGCATTGTTGCCGCTGCGTTTCGGCGTGGTTAGGTGCCGGTAAGCATTCCGGGATGGTTGCGTTTCCATGGCGGGTGCGACGGCGCAGGGCAGCAGCTATGGAAGGACTCGTGCACTGCTGGCGTGTGCTTCCCGAACGCGTAAGTGCTCCGCTGTAACCTGATCACGGTTCTTGAGACTCACAGGAACCGCAGACTCCGTCCCCGGGAGATTCGATGGGTTTTTTGCGACGTGCAATCGCGGTGTCCACAGGCCTGGTGGTTTTCGCCACCGGCCTGTTTTTCGTTCAGGCCCCGGCTTCGGCTGTTCCGGAACCCAAACCCGATAATCCGAACGTCAAATTCATTGAGGGGACACCCCACTCGGAGCATACGTTTGAGACGCCGGTGGGTGAGGCCCCGCCACCCACGGACGCATCTGCCGACGTCGAATCCCTCCTCCGGGACGGTGTTGCCGCATCCGGGCCCGGTGGCAATATCCAGGTCAAGCTGGTCACGGCCAAGCTCGCGGACAACACGAATGCTGTTTCCATGAGCGGCGCAGAGCAGGCCGTGGCGGCCACCAGTAATTACTGGAAGGCCATGACGGACAACAAACTGTCCATGTCAGTCGCCAGCAAAGTGGCTGGATTCCAGTCCAAGGCACGGTCCACGGACCACTACAGCACCATCATGTCCACCATCACCAGCGAGCTCAGATGGGCGCCGAACCCCTACACAGCGTTGGTGATCTTCATCCCGACATCCACCCTCTCCGGAAACGCGCTCGGCGCCGGGTACAGCAGCGGCAGCTACAGCGGCCGGGTCCTGCTGCCGCAAATCAGCGAGTTCACCAAGAATGTCATCAGCCACGAATTCGGGCACGTGATGGGTTTGATGCACGCGGACGCGCTGCAGTGCGGCAGTGGTGCGTCGGATGTCGCGGTCAACAGCAGCGGACAATTTACCGACCCCTCCTGCTACATCCGCGAGTACGGGGACACCACGGACATCATGGGTGCAGCGCAATACGCGTCGCCGGTTGTGAGTTCCACGTTCTGGGATTACGCAAGCTTGGGGCGGGGTGACGAGATCCGCGATGTCGGGGTAGCCAGCGGCGTCAAAAGCTACACGCTCAAACCGTGGGGTGGAACGGAAGCGCAGCGTGCCATCAAGTTCACGGACCCCGTCAGCAGGGAGGTTTACTACCTCGAACTGAGGCAAGCTGTTGGTTACGACTCCTATTTGTCATCGGCAGGACAAACCGGCAACCGTGGGGTCAAGATCGTCCAGCGGGGCGGGGCAACCATTGCATCATCCCTGATCCTCATGCCCGACACCCGGCCTTTCAACGGTTGGTACAGCCCCAACCACGCGTGGCAGGCCGGCAGCACCTTCACCACTTACACGGGCACGCAAGTCACCATCAACTCCGTGTCCTCGGCATCGGCAACGGTCACCATCAACGCCGACCCCAAGCTCAAGGCCCGGATGCGTTTCTCAGCGGGTGACTTCGACGGCGACAAACTTTCCGACGTCATTTCCCGTGAAGCGGACGGAAGCCTGCTCCTCTTCGCAGGCCTGCCGGGGAACCGCCTCGATGACCCCGTGCAAATCGGATCCGGATGGGGCATCTTCAACGCAGTCCTGGGCACGTCCGACTTCAACGGTGACGGCTTCGCGGACCTCCTCGCCCGCACCAGCGACGGTTCACTCTGGCTGTACCCGGGCAACGGAAAGGGCGGTTTCCTGGCGCGGAGCCAGGTCGGATTCGGCTGGCAGGGCTTCACCCAACTTGTGGCCGTGGGCGACTTCAACGGCGACGCCCGCAACGACCTGATCGCGGCGGGCAATGACGGACGGCTTTGGCTGTACCCCGGCAACGGCGCTGGCGGCTTCCTTGAACAGCGGCAGATAGGCCAAGGCTGGGAGTCGTTCAACACCCTCGCTCCGGCTGGTTCCTTCGGCGGTGGGAAAGCAGGGCTCCTCGCCCGTGCCGCGGACGGCACCCTCTTTGTCTACCCCGGCGATGGTAAGGGTGGCTTCCTGCCGCGTGCCGCCGTCGGAAGTGGTTGGAACGGGGCCGGCGACATTGTTGGTGGCCGGGACCTCACGGGCGACCAGCGCGTCGACGTTCTTGCCGCCGCAGCAGGCGGAGGGATGACGCTCTACCCGGGCGACGGCAGCGGCTTTGCCGATCGACTGACCATCGGAACAGGTTGGAATACGTTCCGGCAGGTGTGGGAGGCAGGCGATTTCGACGGCGATGCCGCGGCGGACGTCCTGGCGCGTGGCACGGATGGCGCGTTGTGGCTTTACCCCGGCAATGGTTCCGGCAGCTTCCTGCCGCGGGTGCAGGTCGGTTCGGGGTGGGGTGCCTTCAGTACGGTGCTGTCGGCGGGTGATTTCGACGGCGACAGGCACCTTGACCTGGTTGCGCGGGCATCCGATGGGACGCTGTGGCTCTACCCGACGGATGGTACCGGGCAGTTTCTGGCGCGCAAACAGATCGGCACGGGCTGGCAAGGCTTCACGCAGTTGCTGGCTCCGGGCGACTTCACAGGTGACGCCAAAGCTGACATCGTGGCGCAGTCTCCCGACGGTGTGCTGTGGGTGTACCCGGGCAATGGCTCAGGCGGTTTCCTGGCCCGCAAGCAAATCGGTACTGGCTGGAACATGTTCAACCTCGTCCTACAGGCTGGCGACTTCAACGGTGACGGCCGCGAGGACCTGGTGGGTCGTACCGGTGACGGTGGGCTGTGGCTGTACCCGGGCAACGGGAGCGGTGGGTTCCTTTCGAGCGTGAGCCTTGGAACCGGCTGGAACATGTTCTCCAGCATTGCCGCTCTGGGCAACGGCTTCACGGGCACCGGCGATCCTGCTGTGGTGGGCGTGGCCGGCGACGGGACGCTGCTGATGTACTCGGGGACGGGCCGCGGGGCGTTCAAGCCTGTGGCGTTGAATCCGCGGTAGGTTGGGGCCGCCGTCGTTCCTTCCCGGTTGCCTAGGGCGATGCTCTTACTCGGCCACGGAAAAGCCCGGCATGCCAACGGACATGCCGGGCTTTTCGCTTGCCGTTTGCGGTAGGCGCTCCCGGGAATCGGGAAGGAGCGTTCGCGTTGGTGGAGCGTGGCCTACTTGTGGAGGCCGAGCTGCGCGGTCGGAATCTTGGCGGATTCGCGGGCAGTCAGGGCCGAAACCGCCGCGATGACGCAGATGACTGCTGTGAAGATGGAAACCTGCACCCATCCTCCCGGCTTGGTGCCACCGATGGCCGTCACGATCGTCGGAGCGAAGCCGGCGGCAAGGAAACCGAGCTGCGTACCGATGGCGAGGCCGGAAAAGCGGACCTTGGTGCTGAACATTTCGCCGTAGAAGGACGGCCATACTGCATTGGCTGCTGCGTAGCCGAGGGAGAAGTAAACGATGGCGGCCAGGAACATGAGCGGCGTTGAGCCGGACTCGAAGCTTAGGAAGAAGAACGGAGTCATGATGGCGCTTGCTACTGCGCCGTAGATGAACACCGGCTTCCGGCCGATTTTGTCCGCCAGCATACCGAACAGGGGCTGGGAGCCGAGGGCCACGACGTTGGCCACAACCACGAGCCAGAGCGTGATGGTGCTGCTGACCTGGGCGACGTCCGTGGCGTATTTGATGGCCAGCGTGCTGAAGACGGTGCTGACGGCGGCAATGAACGCGCAGCAGATGACGCGGAGTACATCGCGCCAGTGCAGCTTCAACAGGTCGGCGATGGGCAGCTTGGCGATTTGGTTGCTCTTCTTGGCCTCGGCAAAGGCCGGCGGCTCGTGCAGGGTGCGCCGGATGAAATAGGCCACCATGACTACGACTGCGCTGAGCCAGAACGGGATGCGCCAGCCTATGCTGTACCGCACGTCCTCGGGCAGGGCCATCACGGGAATGAAGACGAGTGATGCCAGGATCAGGCCGCCCTGAGTGCCCGTCAGGGTCCAGGAGGTAAAGAACGCGCGTCGGTTGTCGGGAGCATGCTCCAAGGTCATGGAGGAGGCACCGGCCTGCTCGCCTGCAGCGGACAGGCCCTGGGCAAGGCGGGCCAGAACCAGGAGGATGGGAGCCCACCAGCCGATGGTCTTGAAGTCGGGGAGGCAGCCGATGACGAAGGTGGCCGCACCCATGAGGATCAGCGTGAACATCAGGACCTTTTGCCGGCCGATGCGGTCACCGAAGTGGCCGAGGAAGGCTGCACCAACGGGGCGGGCCACATAGGCGAAGCCGAACGTCGCGAAGGACATGACCGCGGCGTTCGTGTCGGCATCCGGGAAGAATACGTGCGGAAAGATCAAGGCTGCGGCCGAGCCAAAGATAAAGAAGTCGTAGTACTCGACGGCGCTGCCCAGGAAGCTCGCGAGTGCGGCTTTCTTGGGTGTGCCCGTGGTTTCGGCTGTGCCTGGCGTCGCTGACGGCATGGTTTGGCTCATTTGGGGAGTTCCTTCTGTGACAACGATGTCGCGGATAAAGCTGTAGGGGAAGACCCAAGCGAGGTGCGGCCGGTCCATCCCGAAAGTAACCACATGGTGAGAGCTACTTGTGCAATACAGCAATAGTGGCTGTGAGTGGGGTCACTTGTCAAGAGAAGTCCCCACTATCTAGAAATAGCTCTCACAATGTGAGAGCATTTCACTTATGAGTGTGAAAGAGGACACAAAGACCGACATGGTTGGCAAGGCTTTAAGCCTGCTGGTGCTGCTTGGGAACGAGCCAAAGGGAGCCAGTGCAGCGGACTTGGCGCGGAGCGCGGGCCTACCGTTCAGCACCACGTATCGCCTACTGGGTTCACTAACCCGCGACGGGTTTGTGGATTATGAGGCGGATGGCCGTCGCTACCACCTGGGTTTGCGCGTTTTCCAGCTGGGGCAGCGGGTCTCCAACCATCACGGTTTCGCAGCCACGGCGCTTCCGGTCCTTCAGCGGGTCACCGAGCGCACGCATGAAGCCACCATCCTCTCGGTCCGCGACGGCGACCACCACCTCACCGTGAACAAGGTGGACGGCCCCAAAACCTTCCGCGTTACCAGCGATCCCGGCCATCTGGGCGCGCTGCACACCACCTCCGTGGGCAAGGCGATCGTTGCCTTCGAGACGGAAATCGAGCGCAAGCGGCTCCTGGAAGAGCTCCCGCTGGAGGCGCTGACGGAGCACTCCATCACCGATCGCGACCAGTTCCGCGAGGAAATCGAGCAGGTCCGCCGGCAGGGCTACGCCGTGATGGATGAAGAGAACGAGATCGGCATGCGCGCTGTTGCGGTCCCGATCCTCAATTCGCAAGGCCACGCGTTCGCTTCGATCGCCACGGCGGTCCCGGTGTTCCGCATGAGCATGGAGGAACTCATTGCACACGTGCCCACCCTGCAGGAAGCCGCGGCGGAACTCGCGGCCCGCCTGCCCCAGCGCTGACCCAACTAGGTCGCATTAGTGCGCGTTTTGACCTCTCTAAACGCGCTTAACTGCGACTCAGTTGGGTCAGGGTGCGCGTCAAATGTTCGCGATAAGAACATGCGTGCGGAATATGAACAACTGTAGTAACCTGAATCATGCACCCGGACGAGTGGGCCTCAGAACCACAGCCTGCGGTGCCGAAGTAAAAGGAGCTTGAGGATGAGCAACCGAGCCGAATCCGTTCTGGTGGGCCTGATTGGTGAAGGCGTCATGCCCTCGCTCACTCCGCCCATGCATGAACGGGAAGCCGATGTGCAGGGCCTTCGCTTGCTGTACCGCCCCATCGACCTGCTGGAACTCGCGCTGCCGGCCACCGCCGTCGGGGATTTGCTCAAAGCAGCCCAGCGGATGGGCTTCAACGGCCTCAACATCACGCACCCCTGCAAGCAGCTCGTGCTGGAGCACCTTGACGAAATTTCCGACGACGCCGATCGCCTGGGTGCCGTCAACACCGTCCTGATCCAGGGCGGACGGTTCATTGGCCACAACACAGATTTCTCGGGCTTCGGTTCGGCCATGGCGGACGGGCTTCCAGGGGCAAAGCTCAACCGGGTGGTCCAGTTGGGTGCCGGAGGTGCCGGTTCCGCCGTCGCCTATGCGCTCCTTAAGGCAGGCGTCAAAAACCTGGACCTCGTGGATATGGACGCCAACCGCGCAACCGAACGTGCTGCCGAACTTAACGCACTCTTCCCCGCCGCTACCGTCACCCCTCGGAGCACCGCCGAGCTGAGCCGGATTATGCCGCTCGCCGACGGCCTGGTGCACTGCACCCCGATCGGCATGGCCGCTCACCCGGGCCTGCCGCTGGACATCGACCTCGTGGAACCGCGCCACTGGGTGGCGGACATCGTCTACCGCCCCATCGAGACTCAACTGGTCCGCGAGGCGCGCGCCAAGGGCTGCGACGTGCTCGACGGCGGCCGCATGGCAGTTGGTCAGGCGGCGGACGCTTTCAAACTCTTTACCGGAAAGGACGCCGACAGCAACCGCATGCGTGAACACTTCCTCGCATTGATCGCAGCAGAAGAGCAAGCCCCGGCGTTGGTAAAGGCGGCCCACTGATGCGCACCGGAATCGCCACAGTTTGCCTCTCCGGCACGCTGAAGGAAAAAATGCAGGCCTGCGCGATTGCGGGCTTCGACGGCATCGAGATCTTCGAGCAGGACCTCGTCACGTCCCCGCTCAGCCCCGAGGACGTCCGGAAGATGGCCGCAGACTTGGGCTTGGGCCTGGATCTTTACCAGCCGTTCCGCGATTTCGACGGCGTCACCCCGGACCTGCTGAAGGCCAACCTCAAGCGGGCGGAGGCAAAGTTCAAGCTCATGGCACGCCTGGGCATGGACACCATCTTGGTGTGTTCCAACGTGGCCACGGCAACCATTGACGACGATGACCTGCGCGCCGAACAGCTCCGCGAACTCGCCGGGTTGGCGGGAGACCACGGCGTCAAGGTTGCCTACGAAGCCCTCGCTTGGGGTAAGTACGTCAACGACTACGAGCACGCCTACCGACTCGTGGAACTGGCCGACCACCCCAACCTTGGAACCTGCCTGGACTCCTTCCACATCCTTTCCCGCGACTGGGACACCGCTCCGATCGAGGACATCAACGCGGAGAAGATCTTCTTCGTTCAGGTGGCCGACGCCCCCAAGCTGTCCATGGACGTGCTCTCGTGGAGCCGCCACTACCGGGTTTTCCCCGGGGAGGGACAGTTTGAGCTCGCCAAGTTCATGGGCCACGTGGTCCGCGCGGGCTACACCGGCCCCGTCTCGCTTGAAGTCTTCAACGACGTCTTCCGCCAGTCGGACGTGGAGCGCACAGCCGTGGATGCCATGCGTTCCCTCATCTGGCTCGAGGAACAGAGTGCCAAGTGGCTCGCAAGCACCCCCACGGTCGCGGCGCCGGATGAAAAAGCCGCCACCCGGCGTCGTTATCCCATGGAACTCGCCACGCTGCCCAAGGTGAACGAGCCCGCGGGGTTCAACTTCGCTGAGGTCAAAGCCGACGACACCGCCCAACTGGAGAAGCTCCTGGGCCAGCTCGGCTTCGAGTTCGAGGGCCGCCACCGCACCAAGGACGTCCAGTTGTGGACCATGGGCCAGGCCCGCGTGATCATCAGCGAGCAAGCGGCCTTGCACGCGGAACCGGCTATCGCCGCTCTGGGGTTCGACGTCGACTCTCCAGTGATTGCCTCCGCCCGCGCCCAGCAACTCAAGGCGCCAGTGGTGTCCCGCAAGGTCCAGGCCGACGAAGAAGTGTTCCAGGGAATCTCCGCGCCGGACTCCACCGAGATCTTCCTCTGCCAAGGCAACCCCGACGGCACCGCAGCGTGGACGCAGGAATTCGGCGAAGGGCTGGAGCATCCCCGAGCATCCCGAACGGCGGTCATTGACCACGTCAACCTTGCCCAGCCCTGGCAGCATTTCGACGAAGCGGTCCTCTTCTACACGAGCGCCCTCGCCCTGGAACCGCAGCCGTTCGCGGAGGTCCCCAGTCCGAGCGGCCTGGTGCGCTCGCAGGTCATGCAGACCGGCAACGGAGCCGTACGGTTGGTACTCAACCTCGCCCCGGTCCAGCAGGCGCACGGGCCGAAGACGTACCAGGAGCACATCGCCTTCGCCGTGGACGACCTTGTGGCAACAGCCCGGGCAGCACGGGACCGCGGCCTGGCGTTCCTTGAGATTCCGGCCAATTACTACGAGGACCTGGATGCCCGCTTCGATCTCGAACCCGGTTTCCTGGCCACACTCCAGGAGCTCAATCTCCTGTATGACCGGGACGCCAACGGCGAATTCCTCCACTTCTACACGGCCACTGTGGGCAGCGTGTTCTTCGAAATGGTGGAACGCCGGGGCAAATACGACGGCTACGGGGCACCCAACGCCCCGGTCCGGCACGCCGTCCAATACGACTCACTCCACCGGGCCTGACCGCCTGAACCACACCAAGAATCCATAGAAAGGAGCCGGCTGTGCCGCAAGACCACACTGCACAAGTCAACTCTGCACAAGCGCTCGAATCCGAGGAACTCGTGCCACCAGCTGAGCCACACGCCGCGCATGATTCCAAGAAAGTGGAAACCCAAGCGGATCTCAGTGCCGAGATCAAGGCCATCGGAGACCGTTACGCCCAGGCACTGAAGAACGGCAAGGCTCCCGAGATCATGCCGCGTCTGGACTATGCGCCGTACCGTAGCTCCATCCTGCGGCACCCCACCAAGAGCCTGCACCACGCCGACCCGGAGACCATCGAGCTGTTCTCCCCGGCGTTCGGGCACCAGGACGTGCACGCACTGGAGTCGGACCTGACCATCCAGCACAACGGCGAGCCACAGGGTGAGCGCATCATCGTGTCCGGCCGGGTGTTGGACGGCGACGGCCGCCCGGTTGCAGGTCAGCTCGTGGAGATCTGGCAGGCCAACGCCGCCGGCCGCTACATCCACAAGCGCGACCAGCACCCCGCCCCGCTCGACCCGAACTTCACCGGCGTCGGACGCTGCATCACCGGCCCTGATGGCTCCTACAGCTTCACCACCATCAAGCCAGGCGCTTACCCGTGGAAGAACCACCTGAACGCCTGGCGCCCGGCGCACATCCATTTCTCCATGTTCGGCTCGGAATTCACGCAGCGCATCGTCACGCAGATGTACTTCCCCGGCGACCAGCTCTTCCCGCTGGACCCCATCTACCAGTCGATCGTGGACCAGGACGCCCGCGACCGCCTGGTGGCTGCCTATGATCACGAGCTCACCAGCCCTGAATGGGCACTGGGCTACAAGTGGGACATCATCCTGACCGGTTCCAAGCGGACCTGGACCGAAAACGAAGCATACGGCGACGCCGGGGACGAGGAGTAAGCACATGAGCAAGCTGACACCCACACCGGGCCAGACGGTCGGGCCCTTCTACGGCTACGCCCTTCCTTTCACCAAGGACAACGAACTCCTGGCACCCGGCAGCCCCGGCAGCATCCGCCTCCAAGGCACGGTGTACGACGGCGCAGGCGAGACCATCCCGGACGCCATCCTCGAAATCTGGCAGCCTGATTCCGAGGGCAACATCGTCCAGCGCACCGGCTCACTGGTCCGCGATGGATATACCTTCACCGGTTGGGGACGTGGATCCGTTGGCAACTCCGGCGTCTACACCTTCACCACGGTCAACCCCGGGCCGCTCAAGCCCGGCGCTGCGCCGTTCATCTCCGTGGCAGTCTTCGCCCGCGGCTTGATGAACCGCCTGTTCACCCGTGTCTACCTGCCCGAAAACGAGGAAGCACTCGCCAACGATCCACTGCTGAGCTCCCTCGACCCCGAACGCCGCAAGACCCTCATCGCGCGCCGCGACCCCGACGGCGGACTGACGTGGGACATCCGTTTGCAGGGCGGCGACGAGACCGTGTTCCTGGATTTCCAGCAGGACGGGTCTTTGGACTTGGCCTCTGGGGATTCGGTTTCGGAACAGTCATGACCGACGGCGACTTCGGCCTTCTCAGCCCCGTCACTGCTTCGCCTGCGGTGACAGCACTGACCGGCGACCGTGCCGTGATGGCGGCCATTCTCGACGTCGAGGCCTCCTGGGCGGCCGTCCTTGAGGAAGCCGGGCTCGTACCGGAAGGGTCCGCCGCTGTTGTGGCCGAAGCCGCCGACGCCGGTTACTACGACCCCGCTGCGATCGCCGAACGCGCCCAAGGCGGCGGCAACCCGGTGATTCCGCTGCTCGGCGAACTCCGCGCACGCGTGCGCAGCTTGGATGCTGACGGGGTCGGCGCGGCCAAAGCCGTCCACACCTCACTCACCAGCCAGGACGTGCTCGACTCCGCGCTCATGCTGCTGGCCAGCCGCGCCGTTTCTGCCGTGCTGCTTGAGGTAAAAGGCACGACGACGGCGCTCGCCACCTTGGCGGAACAGCATGCGGACACGCTGTGCGTGGGCAGGAGCCTGACCCAGCATGCGCTCCCGTACACGTTTGGGCTGCGGGCTGCGCAGTGGTTCCAGGGTGTGGCTGCGGCTTCCCGGCGCTTGGCCGCCTCGAAGCTGCCAGTCCAGTTCGGCGGCGCAGGGGGAACGTTGGCATCCGGATCGAAGCTCACTGCCGGGACTTCGGAAACGCCGTTCACGCTGGCGGATTCCTTGGCTGCGAAGCTCGGCCTGGCTCCCGCGGCTGCTCCCTGGCACACCAACCGGCTGTCCGTCACTTCCCTTGGGGACTCGCTGGCTGCTTTGCTGGATTCCTTCGGTAAGATCGCCGCCGACCTCCTGTTCCTGAGCCGCCCGGAGGTAGGGGAGCTTGGCGAACCACTGGCCGCCGGACGCGGAGTTTCCTCTGCGATGCCGCAGAAACAGAACCCTGTGCTCTCCGTGCTGATCCGCAGTGCGGCTCTCCAGGCTCCGGGCCTCGCATCCCAGCTGCACCTCGCGGCTGCGACCTTCAACGACGAACGCCCGGACGGCGCCTGGCACACCGAATGGCCGGCCCTGCGTCAATTGCTCGCACTTGCGCTGGGCTCGGCCCTGCAACTCCGTGAGCTCATCGAAGGCCTTCGGGTGTTCCCCGACGCCATGCGCAGGAATCTTGAGATCTCGGGTCCGCTGCTGCTCAGCGAAGGGGTGACGGCCGCCGTCGGGCCTCTCCTGGGCGAGGACGGAAAGCTGAAGCTGCAGGCCGTCGTCGACGAAACCCTCACCGCTCCAGCCGCCGAGCAGGCGGACACCTACCGCAAGCTCCTTCGTGAAGCAGCCCCCGCGGACAAGCTGCCCGATGAAAAGCTCGACGCCCTGCTGGACCCCGCAAGCTACCTCGGCGAGGCCGCGGAAATCAGCCGTCGGATTCTTGCCGCCTATCCCGAATTCATCGCACCAACGAAGGGAGCCCCTCGTGGCTAAGCCAACCGTCAAGGCTGTGCTGCTGTCCCCGCAACGCGAACTCGGAGTCAAGCCGCTACTGGTGGTGGGCCCGTCGCTGGGCACATCCACCGTGCTCTGGACCGAAACCGCCGCCCTCCTCGGCGACGAGTACGACGTCATCGGCTGGGACCTGCCTGGCCACGGCATCTCGCCAGCCGCCACGGACGGCTTCGACGTAGCGGAACTGGCCGACGCCGTCGTCGATCTTGTCGACTCCGTGGCGCCGGGAGGCAGGTTCCATTACGCGGGCGTCTCGCTCGGCGGGGCTACAGGTTTGCAGCTGGGGATCAAGCACGGGGATCGGCTTCGCAGCCTGTCAGTCCAGTGCACCGGTGCCAAGCTCGGCACGCCCGAAGGGTGGCATGAGCGTGCGGAGACCGTGCGGTCACAGGGGACGCCGGTCATGATCCAAGGCTCGGCGGAACGCTGGTTCGCACCTGGTTTCATGGACCGCCAGCCGGACGTCAGCAGCCGGCTCCTGCACGCCCTCCGCGACGCCGACCGCTTCAGCTACTCGTTCTGCTGCGAGGCCCTCGCCGCGTTCGACGTCCGCGAGCAGCTCGGCAGCATCACTGTCCCCACCCAGGCGATTGCCGGCGTCGAGGATTCCGTGGCGCCGCCGTCGTTCGCGGAGGAGGTGGCTGCGGGTATCGCTGCCGGCGGAGGTTTCGCCGCGGTGGAAGCGCTCGACGGCGTAGCGCACCTTGCGCCGGCGGAGGCGCCTGCCGTCGTGGCTGGTTTGATGCGGAACTTCATGAAGGAGAAGGGACTGTGAGCTCTGTGAACCCCGAACGGAATGGTGCCGTGCAGCCCGAAGCGACTGCGCAAGAGATTTACGACGCCGGCATGGTGGTTCGTCGCGAAGTGCTCGGCAACGCCCATGTTGACCGGGCGAATGCCAACAAGGATTCCTTCACCGAGGACTACCAGGACATGATCACCAGGATCGCCTGGGGCGGGATCTGGACGCGGCCGGGGCTCAGCCGGCAAATGCGTTCCGCCGTCACCCTCACGGCACTGGTGGCACACGGTCACTGGGAGGAGCTCGCCATGCACGTCCGGGCGGCCCTCAACAACGGCCTCAGCAGGGAAGAAATCAAGGAAATCCTGCTGCAAACGGCCATCTATTGCAGTGTTCCGTCGGCCAACTCGGCGTTCAAGACGGCCCAGAAAGTTTTCGAAGAACTCGACGCCAACTCACCCAACTAGCGCCCACTCACCCAACTAGGTCGCATTAGTGCGCGTTTAGACCCCTCAAAACGCGCACAACTGCGACCCAGTTGGGCAGATAGATAAGGAAAACCTATGAACCAGGCTTTTGTGTACGATGCCGTGCGCACGCCGTTTGGCAAGTTCGGCTCCGGGCTTGCTGCTGTCCGTCCCGATGATTTGGCTGCGCATGTGGTCCGTGAGTCTGTGCGCAGGGCGCCGGGGCTGGATCCGGAGCGGATCGACGAGGTGGTGTTCGGCAACGCGAACGGCGCGGGCGAGGAAAACCGCAACGTAGCCCGGATGGCTACGCTGCTTGCCGGCTTGCCGGTCTCGATTCCGGGCACGACCGTGAACCGTTTGTGTGGCTCGTCGTTGGATGCGGCGATCATCGCTTCGCGGCAGATCAACGCCGGTGACGCTGACGTGGTGCTCGTGGGCGGTGCGGAGTCGATGTCCCGTGCGCCGTGGGTATTGCCGAAGACGTCCAAGCCCTACCCGGCCGGTGACATGACCCTGGCTTCGACCACGTTGGGTTGGCGATTGGTGAACCCTGCGATGAACAAGGACTGGACCATTTCGCTGGGCGAGGCCACGGAGCGCTTGCGCGAGAGCTACGGGATCACGCGCGAGCGGCAGGATCAGTTTGCTGCGGATTCGCACAACCTGGCCGATGCGGCGTGGAACGAAGGGTTCTACGACAACCTTGTCACCGCGGTTCCGGGGACGGACTTGGTCCGTGACGAGGGAATCCGTGCCGGCTCTTCCGCGGAGAAGCTGGCGGGGTTGAAGACGGTGTTCCGGCCCGAGGGTTCAGGGCACGACGGCGGTACGGTCACCGCCGGGAATGCCTCGCCTTTGTCGGATGGTGCTTCGGCGGCGTGGATCGGTTCGGAGGCTGC